>URWL01000179.1 GCA_900551465.1 uncultured Blautia sp.
CTATGGCAGCTGCTGTCAATGATCTGGATTCGAAAATGGTCTCCATGTCGTCTTCTGCAAAAATGATGTCGGATGAAGATTACGAGAATCTTCTTAAGATTGTAGAGGCAGAGGCGGGAACCGAGGATATCAAGGGACGTGTGTTGATTGCCAATGTGATCATGAACCGTGTGAGGCATCCGGAATTTCCTGATAATATAACAGACGTTATCTGGGAATATGATAACGGAGTACCGCAGTTTTCTCCGGTGGCAGATGGAAGGATCGGCGAAGTAACAGTTACCGATGAGACAAGAGAAGCTGTGAAGCAGGCACTTGAAGGGACGGATTATTCAGAGGGAGCATTGTTCTTTATCCAGAAATCAGCCGCAGAGAAACATAATATTGCCTGGTTTGAAAAAGACCTGACAAAGCTTTTCAAACATGGCGTTCACGAATTTTATACTTATCCGGAGGAAGCTCCGGAAGATAAGAAATCAGAAAAAAAGTCTCAGAAGAAAGCAGGAAAAAAATCAGATCAGGATTCCGGGACTGAACTTGTTCAGATGGTTAAGGCAGAATAAGGAAATAAAAAATGTGGAGGGCTGCACGTGTCTGTGCAGTTCCTTTTTTTATTTTTCTGGCAGGTTTATGATCTTTCGGCGATTTTACTATGGTATTTTGTTAAAGTTCATGTTACAATGTTGCAAAAATAACTGATACAGAAGAAAGGCAGGAACGATGATGCAGGTATTATATAAAAGCACCAGAGGTAAAGAAGAAACGGTAACCGCCTCCATGGCTATTCTTAAGGGACTTTCAGAGGACGGAGGATTATTTGTCCCCACTGCTGTTCCGAAACTTGATATACCGATGGAGCATCTTTCAAAGATGACATACCAGGAAACTGCCTATGAGGTCATGAGCCGTTTCCTTACAGATTTTACAGAAGAAGAGCTGAAGGACTGCATTGCCAGAGCTTATGATTCTAAATTTGATACAAACGAGATTGCACCTCTGCATAAAGCGGATCAGGCATATTTTCTGGAACTGTTTCATGGAGCGACAATAGCGTTTAAAGATATGGCACTTTCCATTCTTCCTCATCTTATGACAACAGCAGCCAAAAAAAATCATGTAAAAAATGAGATCGTGATTCTTACAGCAACCTCTGGTGATACCGGGAAGGCAGCTATGGCAGGCTTTGCGGATGTTCCGGGAACTAAGATCATTGTCTTTTATCCAAAGCATGGCGTCAGCCCCATCCAGGAAAAGCAGATGGTGACGCAGAAGGGAAACAATACTTATGTAGTAGGCATTACAGGTAATTTTGATGATGCTCAGACTGCAGTAAAAAAGATGTTCAATGATCAGCAGCTGGCTCAGGAGCTTGACAGTGCAGGCTATCAGTTCTCTTCTGCAAATTCTATCAATATAGGACGTCTGGTACCGCAGATCGTATATTATGTGTATGCTTATGGAAAACTGGTGAAGTCCGGAGAGATACAGTCAGGAGACAAGATCAATGTTGTTGTTCCTACAGGAAACTTTGGAAATATTCTTGCGGCTTATTATGCTAAAGAAATGGGACTTCCAATTGGAAAACTGATTTGTGCGTCCAATGAAAACAAAGTTCTTTTTGATTTTTTCCGTACCGGAACTTATGACAGAAAGAGAGAATTTATACTGACGACATCTCCATCTATGGATATTCTGATCTCCAGCAATCTGGAGCGTCTGATCTACCGTCTGACAGGCGAAAATGCACAGCAGTGTGCAGAGCTTATGAAGGCTTTGAGCGAGGGTGGAGAATACACTATTTCAGAAGAAATGAAAAAAGGGCTTGGAGACTTTTATGGAAATTTCTGTAGCGAAGGAGAAACAAGGGAGGCTATCAGTGCGACCTGGTATGGAAGCGGTTATGTGATCGATCCTCATACTGCGGTAGCGGCAGGAGTTTATCAGAAGTATCTTCGCGATACAGAAGACCACACCCCTACAGTGATTGCGTCAACAGCAAGCCCGTATAAGTTTACCAGAAGTGTTATGGATGCAATTTCTGACCGCTATCAGGGTCTGGATGATTTTGCTCTTTGCGATGCACTTTCTGCATTAAGCGGTGTGCAGATTCCGAAGGCAGTGGAAGAGATTCGTACAGCGCCGGTTCTTCACGATACGGTTGTAGATGCACAGGATATGCCGGACACTGTAAAGAAAATCCTGGGAATATGTTAAAGGAACTGCAGTTTTTGTAAGCTGTAAGGTTCCTGCTTGCATGGTGCTGGCCGGTCAGGTGTTCTGGCATATATGCCAAAATATTTTGCTTCAGCACAAATATTGTATTGAAAAATAACATATAATAGAGTACAATAGTAATAACAGAAAAGAGAAAGTATCCTGGAATGTGCGAGGCCCCTTTTTATTTTGAACCTACATTGACATGAAGGGACTCCAACATCGCAGATCGTGATGTCAGACCTCTCGTTGTGGTAGGCAGATCATCTGTTGAGGACACCCACCTGGCTTCGGCTAGGCGTCAAAAGGAAGGGAACGGCATTCCGGGACTTTCAGAAAAGAATGAGCCTTTGCAGGGGCTCTTTTTTATTTATTAAAAACCAGTATTTTCTGTACTGATTTTTCTAATAAACAAAACACTTAGGGAGGGATATTTATGGTAACAGAAAAAATCTTTGATAAACTGCCGACAGGCGAGGAAGTAAAGGTATTTCATCTGGAAAATAAATCTGGTGCTTATGCGGAAGTGCTTCAGTATGGTGCAATCCTGGTTAAACTATGTGTACCGGACAGAGATGGAAAACTGACAGATGTTGTGCTTGGTTATGATGATCTTACAGGGTATCAGAAGAATGGCTGTTTCTTCGGAGCATGTATCGGACGCAGCGGAAATAGAATTGCGGGAGCACGATTCATGCTGGATGGGAAAGAAGTGATCCTTGAAAAAAATGAAGGAGAAAATAATCTCCACAGCGGACCGGATGGCTTTGAAAAAAAAATCTGGGAAGTGAAACATATTGATCAGGATGACAACAGTGTGACCCTGGGAAGAATCAGCCCTGACGGTGAAAATGGATTTCCGGGAGAATTTAATATCACTGTTACCTATGAATTTACTGAAGAAAACTCCATTCGTATTGTATATAGCGGAGTCAGTGACAAGACAACCATTGCCAATATGACGAATCATTCTTATTTTAACCTTTCCGGAGAAGGCAGTGGAAGTATACTGGATCAGTATCTTACAATCCATGCACAGGAATATACTCCTGTGGGAGAAGGCTCGATTCCCCTTGGAGAAAATGTTTCCGTGGAAGGAACTCCTATGGATTTCCGCAGAGAAAAACAGATCGGACAGGAGATAGATGCAGATTTTGAGCAGCTGAAGATCACGGGAGGCTATGACCATAATTATGTGACGGATGGTTACACACAGGCGGAAATCCGTGAGATTGCCTGCGCCCGTTCTGAAAAAACAGGAATTTTTATGGAAGCGCTTACAGATTGTCCTTGCGTGCAGTTTTATGCAGGAAATTTTATAGAGGATGAAAAGGGAAAGAACGGACATATTTATCAGAAGCGTGATGGATTCTGTCTGGAAACACAGGTGGAACCCAATGCAGTAAATGTGGAGCTTTTCCACTCACCAGTATTGGAAAAAGGAAAAAGATATTACTCTGAAACAGTTTATCGCTTTTCTGTAAAAGACTGATCATGAAATCTGGTCTTCTTCATATAATGGATATATGAGGAAGATCAGATTTTTTTTCAGGTATCAGTTGATTCTTGCAGGTACTTTGCTTGTGACGGCAACTTTGGATCAGGCGGCACTGGCCTGTTTGAAAGAAAAAGAAGAATATTTCAGACTAATGGAAGACAGCAGCAAAGAGAAAACGTCTGCCGGTAAAGAAGTGATGGCAGGAAATGCTGATACGTCAGCAGAAAATAAAAAGCCGGAACTAAAGGAATCCCATTATATGGACCGAAAGATACGAGTTCTTTTAATGACCACAGATTATCAGTCGTATTTTCATCCTTCTGTCACAGTGGTACGCAATGGAAAAGAGCATGTTTATACTCCGGAAACTTTCAAAGTTCCCGGAGAAAAAATAAAGGTTCCTGCACATAGGGACGGACTTCAGGTCAGCTCTGTTCAACGCCAGTGCGGAAATCCTGTATATCAGGGAAATTTGGAGATTGTAAAGAATCCGGAAGGACTGCTGCTTATTAATGAGGTGCCTCTGGAAACGTATCTGGAAGCGGTGGTTCCCAGTGAAATGCCGGCTTCTTATGAAAAAGAGGCTTTGAAAGCGCAGGCTGTCTGTGCCAGAACGTATGCCTGGAAGCAGATGCAGGAAGGTCGTTTGAAAGAACTGGGGGTGGATGTAGACGACAGTGTGAATTTTCAGGTATATCAGAATATTTCTCCTCAGAAGGCCTCTTCAGAGGCAGTAAATGAAACACGGGGAAAGATCTTATGCCAGAATGGGGAACCGATACAGGCATATTATTTTTCTACTTCGGCGGGAGCAACCAGTACAGATGAAATATGGGGAGCTCAGCAGCCGGCTCCATATCTGAAAAGTGTAATCTGCAAATTTGATTCAAAACAGCCCTGGAGTTACTGGGAGACAGTAATCCCGTGGGAGAATCTGGAAAAAAGAGCACAGGAGCTCACAGGCACAGAAGGGAAACTGCTTTCGGCAGCTGTTACAGAAAAAAGTGAAAGCGGTGCAGTGACAGGGCTTCAGGTTGTTACAGAAGAAAGTTCTTTTATGCTTGAAGAAGAATATGCGATCCGGCAGTTTCTTTCTCCTGCAGGATGTATGATCACAGAAGGGGACGGGACGAAAATACAGGGAAGCACGCTCCTTCCAAGTGCTTATATTACACTGGATACAGAGCCGGGAAACTATGTGCGGATCTCAGGAGGCGGATATGGGCATGGTGTGGGCATGAGCCAGAATGGTGCAAATGAGATGGCAAAGGAAGGAT
>URWL01000180.1 GCA_900551465.1 uncultured Blautia sp.
GTATTGGAGCAACGACTCTGGACGAATACCGCCAGTATATTGAAAAGGATGCAGCACTGGAACGTCGTTTCCAGCCGGTTATGGTAGATGAGCCTACAGTGGAGGATACCATTTCCATTCTTCGTGGACTGAAGGAACGCTACGAGGTATTTCATGGAGTCAAGATCACAGACAGCGCTCTTGTAGCGGCAGCAACACTTTCTCACAGATATATTACAGACCGGTTTCTTCCGGATAAGGCCATTGACCTGGTGGATGAGGCCTGCGCACTGATCAAAACAGAATTGGATTCTATGCCTACAGAGCTGGACGAACAGAGGCGCAAGATCATGCAGATGGAGATCGAGGAGTCTGCACTGAAAAAAGAAACGGATAATTTAAGCAAGGAACGTCTGGCAGATCTTCAGAAGGAACTGGCAGATCTGAGGGATGTGTTTAATACTCAGAAAGCGCAGTGGGATAACGAGAAACATTCTGTAGAAAAACTTCAGAAGCTTCGTGAGCAGATCGAGGATGTAAATAAACAGATCCAGAAAGCTCAGCAGAGTTATGATCTGGAGAAGGCGGCAGAGCTTCAGTATGGAGAGCTTCCAAGACTTCAGCAGCAGCTTGAGATCGAAGAGCGCAATACAAAAGAAAGCGGTCATCAGCTTGTGCATGAAGCAGTGACAGATGATGAAATCGCAAGGATCATTTCACGTTGGACAGGTATTCCTGTAACCAGACTGACTGAAGGAGAGAGAGCAAAACTTCTTACTCTGGAGGATGAGCTTCATAAACGTGTGATCGGTCAGGATGAGGGCGTACGCCTGGTAACTGATGCGATTCTTCGCTCCAAAGCCGGAATCAAGGATCCCAGCAAGCCAATTGGTTCATTCCTGTTCCTTGGTCCTACTGGTGTAGGTAAGACAGAACTGGCCAAGACTCTGGCTGCTACACTTTTTGATGACGAGCAGAATATGGTCCGTATTGACATGAGTGAATATATGGAAAAATATTCGGTATCCCGCCTGATCGGAGCGCCTCCGGGATATGTGGGATATGAAGAAGGCGGTCAGCTGACAGAAGCTGTGCGCCGGAAACCGTACAGCGTTGTGTTGTTTGATGAAATCGAAAAAGCACATCCGGATGTATTTAATGTACTTCTTCAGGTGCTGGATGACGGTCGAATCACGGATTCTCAGGGACGTACGGTGGATTTTAAGAATACGATCCTGATCATGACCTCCAACATTGGTTCTCCGTATCTTCTGGATGGAATTGATGAAAATGGAGAGATTAAGTCAGAGGCTCAGGAAATGGTCATGAATGACCTGAGAGGACATTTCCGTCCGGAATTTTTGAACCGTCTTGACGAAATAATTTTGTTTAAACCCTTGACAAAAGCTAACATTGGTAACATAGTAGACCTGATGGTGGCAGAGCTGGATCAGCGTCTGTCTGACCAGGAACTTTCCCTGACCCTGACAGAAGCAGCCAAGGAGCAGGTGGTAGAGAACGGGTATGACCCGGTATACGGCGCCCGTCCGCTGAAGCGTTATCTGCAGAATTATGTGGAAACCCTTGCTGCCAAGAAGATTCTTTCCGGCGACGTCCATGCAGGCGATACGCTGGAGCTGGATGTACGGGACGGGAAGTTTATTATCAATGTAAAGGATGGTAACAGATGATACCCAAGGACCCGGTAATTTTACTGAGTTATGTAAACACACAGCTTAGGGATTATTATGAATCCCTGGAGGCCCTCTGTACCTGCAGAGGCCTTAAGAAAAATGAACTGGTAGAAAAGCTGAAGTCGATCGATTATGAATATGATGAGGCAACAAACCAGTTTATATAAGAAAAAGCCGGAGAAACACCCTGTGTACAGGGTTGGTTTCTCCGGCTTTTTTACGGCTGTTAGCAGGAATGCAGTGCATCCTGCACCAGGCTTCCTGCTAAATTAAAAACTATACGCGGGGATACGGCTGGATGCAGGTGAAATATAATTACATGACTAATTATTAATTTGTGAAAATAATGTGTTTAAAAGATGAAAAAAGTGTAAAGTGCACAAAAACCACTTGCATTTTTTGTGCAAATGAGTATCATATAAAATTAGCCGACTAATTAAAGATGGGAGGTAGAAAATGAAAACGGTAAAAGAACCAGAGGAAACTGGATTCCAGGATTTGTTTGTACAGCTGAATCGGGCTTATGCATCAAAATGTTTTCATCAGATGTCTGTGCTGGGAATCCATCCGGGGCAGATTCCGTTTATCATGCTTTTATCTCAGCATGAGGATATGAGCCAGAAGGAGATTGCGGAGGAGCTTCAGGTGAAGCCGCCGACAGTAAATGTCATGGTGCAGCGTATGGAAAAATCCGGTATTATCGGCCGGAAGCACGATCAGGAAGACCAGAGAGTAACAAGAGTTTTTCTAACAGAAAAGGGACAGGAAATGAAGAAACTTGTTGCCAGACAGGTAGAAAAAAATGAAACCTATGTGCAGAAAGGGTTTACTGATACGGAAAAATGTCTGTTCCGTCGGTTTATGGAGCAGATCATAGAAAATATTTATAATATCCCGGAGGATACCCAAGGGGAAATTATGGAAAAAGGAGAGGCTGACAATTGATCAAATTAATGAAATATCTGAAAAGATCCATCGGATATGTGGTGCTGATCTTTGCCTTGCTGTTTCTGCAGGCATATTGTGATCTGTCACTGCCGGATTACACTTCCAGGATCGTAAATGTGGGAATCCAGCAGAAAGGCATTGAAGACGGCGTACCCGGGAAACTGCGGAAATCCTCTATGGATCATTTGAAGCTGTTTATGAGTGAGGATGAGGCTTCTGAGACAGAGAATGCCTATAAAGAGGAGGGAGACATCTGTACCCTCCGTAAAGATGTGGACAAAGAAACTCGAGAGAAACTGAATGAGAGTTTTGGAAAACCTATGCTAATCCTTATGGGCCTTACTGCCGGCGGTGAGGAATCAGAAAAAATGCTGGCAGAAATGCATATTCCGGAAGGAACCGATCCGGTTCAGGCTATTGCGGCTATGCCGGAAGAGGCAAGAGCTCAGATGACGGAAGCTATGGGAGAGAAATTTGCAGAAATGCCGGATTCGATCATTACACAGGCGGCAGTTTCCTATGTGCAGATGGAATATGAAGCTATGGGAGAGGACATTGATGAGATACAGATGAGATATATTGGGGAAGCAGGTTTTAAGATGATCCTCATGGCGCTTTTGATCATGGCAGCGTCCATCTCTGTTGTATTTCTTTCCGCAAAGGTTGCTGCCAGTCTTGGACATGATATCAGAGGAGATGTTTACCGGAAGGTCATTGGATTTTCCAGCAATGAATATAATAAATTTTCTACAGCGTCTCTGATCACAAGAAGCACCAACGATGTGCAGCAGGTCCAGCAGACAATGGCTATGATGTTCCGGATCGTACTGTATGCACCGATCATTGGTATCGGAGGTGTTCTCCGGGTTTTGGATACCGATTCTTCTATGACCTGGATCCTTGGCGTGGGAGTGGCGCTGATCCTTGTTCTGATCGGCCTTCTTTTCTCCATTGCCATGCCGAAGTTTACAAAGCTTCAGGTACTGATCGACAGACTGAATCTGGTTACCCGTGAAATACTTACGGGAATTCCTGTAATCCGTGCGTTCAGCCGGGAAAAACATGAGGAAGAGCGTTTTGAGGATGCAAACCGCATTCTGACAAAGACAAATCTGTTTGTAAACAGGTGTATGACCTTTATGATGCCGTCTATGATGCTGATCATGAATGGAATCTCTGTCCTGATCGTATACAATGGGGCTCATGCAGTGGATGCCGGTAATATGCAGGTGGGAGATATGATGGCATTTATCCAGTATGCAATGCAGATCATCATGGCCTTCCTGATGATCACTGCAATGTCTATCATGCTTCCCAGAGCAAATGTGGCAGCACTTCGTATTGTGGAGATTCTGGAAACAGAGAATTCTCTGGAAGATCCTCAGAACCCGGTTCATCCGTCTGCAGAAGAGACGGGAACGGTAGAATTTGATCATGTATCCTTTGCCTATCCGGATGCAGGGGAAAATGTACTGACGGATATCAGCTTTAAGCTCAGGAAAGGACAGACGCTTGCAGTGATCGGAAGTACCGGAAGCGGAAAAAGTACCCTGATCAATCTGATTCCCAGATTTTATGATGCAACAGAGGGACAGGTAAAGGTAGATGGCACAGATGTCCGGGATATGGCACAAAAGGATCTGAGAGACCGTCTGGGCTATGTTCCGCAGAAAGGTGTACTTTTTTCCGGAACTATTGATTCCAATATCCGGTATGGAAAGACAGATATTTCCCGGGACCAGGTAAAACAGGCCGCAGCAGTTGCGCAGTCACAGGATTTTATTGAGGAAAAGCCACATGGTTATGATTCTCCTGTATCTCAGGGCGGTACGAACGTGTCCGGTGGACAGAAGCAGCGACTTTCTATTGCCAGAGCCATTGCAAGAGATCCGGAGATATTTATCTTTGACGACAGCTTTTCGGCCCTTGATTTTAAGACAGATAAAGCTCTGAGACAGGCATTGAAGGAGCATACCGGAAATGCGACAACGATTATTGTAGCCCAGCGTATCAGTACTATTCTGGGAGCCGATCAGATCCTTGTACTGGATGAGGGAAGAATGGCAGGTCTTGGAACTCACAGTGAACTGATGAAAAACTGTGAGGTATATCGTCAGATCGCCATGTCACAGTTATCAGAGGAGGAACTGGCAAATGAGTGAAAATAGAAGAAGTCATATGGGAGGCCCCATGGGCCATGGAAGAGGAATGCATGGAGGAGAAAAAGCCAAGGACTTTAAAGGCTCCATGGCAAGAATCCTCCGTTATATGGGACGGTATAAATTCCGATTTATTCTGATGTTCTTTTTTGCAGTAGCAGGT
>URWL01000181.1 GCA_900551465.1 uncultured Blautia sp.
TATTTTTATCGCGCCGATTATTTATATCAGCTCTCCGGGGCCGATCTTTTTCGCCCAGGAACGTGTGGGACAGAACGGAAAACTGTTTAAAATGTATAAATTCCGAAGCATGTATATGGACGCAGAAGAACGGAAAGCAGAGCTGAGGAAAGAAAACAAAATGAGCAGCAACCTGATGTTCAAGATGGATTTTGACCCCAGGATCATTGGCAACAAAATTCTTCCGGACGGAACGAAAAAGACCGGAATCGGTCAGTTTATCCGATCCACTTCACTGGACGAGTTTCCGCAGTTTCTGAACGTGCTTCTTGGCCAGATGTCACTGGTAGGCTTCCGCCCTGCCCTGAAATCTGAGTATGAGGAATATGACTTCCACCACCGTGCAAGAATCGCCATGAAGCCGGGAATCACCGGAATGTGGCAGGTAAGCGGTAGAAGTGACATTACGGACTTTGAGGAAGTAGTAAAGTTGGATACGGAATACATAAAGAACTGGAGTATGGGGCTGGATTTCAGGATTCTGTTTAAGACAGTTGCGACTGTTTTAAAGAGAGATGGATCTGTGTGATATAGGGAGTAATCATAAATGAATAAAAAAGAAATAACAAAACAGCAGAAATACAGGAGAATGAAGAATCTGTTCCTTCGTCAGAGCTATCTGGATGCCTGGGAAGATTATTTGCGAAGCATTCGTAAGGCAAGTTATGCACAGTGGGATTATGTGGTATTGACGGCATCTAATGAAGCTCAGGCAGAATCTTTTGAGAAACAGATTGAATGGCGCAGAGAAAAGAATGTGCTTCCGAAAAATACAAAATTTCTTGTGATTCCAGATCCTGACGGAAAAAGAATCGGATCTGGCGGTGCAACCTTACAGGTATTAAGGGTGTTATCTGAACAGGAGAGATTTTGCGGTAATTTCCATAACAAAAGAGTGTTGGTTATCCACTCCGGTGGAGACAGCAAGCGAGTGCCTCAGTATTCTGTATGCGGAAAATTATTCTCTCCGGTACCAAGAGAACTGCCGGATGGAAGACCGTCTACCTTATTTGATGAGTTTTTGATTGGGATGGCAGGAGTTCCTTCCAGATTTAAGGAGGGTATGCTGATTTTATCGGGAGATGTATTACTGCTTTTTAATCCTCTCCAGATTGATGCATCTTTTGAGGGAGCAGCAGCCATTTCCATGAAGTCGCCGGTAGAGATTGGAAAAGATCACGGTGTGTTTCTGAATGACGGTACCGACCACGTACAGAAATTCCTGCATAAACAGACTGTTGAGACACTGCAGGCAATGGGGGCTGTGAACAGGGAAGGTAATGTAGATCTGGATACAGGAGCCGTACTGTGCGGTGCAGAAATGCTGGAAGCATTGTTTTCTCTGATTGCAGAGGATAACGAAATCTGTGAAGAAAAATATCGGAAATTTGTAAATGAAAAAGCTCGTATCAGCTTTTATGGAGATTTTCTGTATCCACTGGCCAAGGATTCTACTCTGGAACAGTTTTATCAGGAACAGCCGGAGGGAAGCTTCTGCGATGAGCTTAAGGAATGTCGTACAGAAATCTGGGAGGCTCTTCATAAATTCCCAATGAAGCTGATCTGTCTGTCTCCGACGGAATTTATTCATTTTGGAACCACAAAAGAGCTTCGAAGCCTTCTTACAAAAGAAATAAATGACTATGAATTCCTGGAATGGAAAGAAAAAGTGTTTACGAACCGGGAGGACTGCCCTGGGGCAATGCATAATGCCCTGCTCGGGGATTCGGTAGAAATATATGAAGGCTGTTACATAGAAAACAGTTTGATTCAGGGACATACAGTTATTAATCAGGGAGCAGTTGTCAGCAATATGTGCCTTGAAGACATATCTGTGCCAGCAGATACTGTGCTGCATGGCGTACAGATCAGAGACACAAAGGAACATGTAGTAAGGATATACGGTGTATACGACAACCCTAAAAATACATTGGAAAGTAACGGTTCTTTTCTCAGTGGTACGCTTCAGGAGATGCTTGAGAAAAATGGTCTTCTTCCGGAAGACCTGTGGGAAGACTGCGGACATTATCTGTGGACTGCAAAATTATATCCGTCTGCATCAACACAAAAGGAAGCAGCTGAAGCATCCATGATACTTCTCCATATGGCAGATGGAACCGCCAGTGCAGCTGATGTGTAGGAATGGAAAAAACAAAAGAGATACAGCCTGCAGGATTCCTTCCTTTTAGGAGATACCACCTGTTTTATTCAATGGGAAACAGAACTGCAGGATCGGATACTTACAGAAAAATTTCTGAAGAAACTGTTTGCAGGGGAACACTATATTCCTGCGCTGAAAATCTTTGGTGAAACAGAATTGAACCAGAGACAGTTTCAGCTTCTTATGGAACAAACTGAGAAAATGGATTTCTATGAGAAAATCCGTGTTTTATATGCAGTATCACGGTCTATGAAATACCAGTCTGCTGTTTTTGACGGAATCGGTTATGATGTTATTGAAAAAAAATGCTTTGATACGATACAGGAGGAAATCTGTGCAAGCGCAGAAGCTATCTGTGCTCAGGGTTATCATATTGAAAAAGACAGCGTAAAGGTAAAGCTGCCGGTTCGTGTAAACTGGGGCGGAGGCTGGACGGATACTCCGCCGTACTGCAATGAAAAAGGCGGCGTGGTATTAAATGCGGCAATTTTATTAAAGGGCGAGAAACAGATTGAAGTAGAAATCCGGAAGCTCGAGGAACTGCATATAGAATTTGCCAGCATTGATTTTCAGGCAGCAGGAACAGTTGTTACTGCAGAAGAAATACAGGATTGCCATAATCCCTACGATCCCTTTGCCCTTCATAAAGCGGCTCTGATTGCCTGCGGAATCGTACCCATGCGCGAAAAAGCTGACCTTCAGGAAATTCTGAAAAGACTTGGGGGCGGTATTTACCTGTCTACCAGAGTATGCAATATTCCAAAAGGCTCTGGTCTGGGAACAAGCAGTATTCTTGCCGGAGCAGCAGTAAAGGCTATTGGAGAATTCCTGGGAGAAAACTGGGCGGATGATGTTCTCTATCAGAGGGTACTGAAACTGGAGCAGATCATGAGTACAGGCGGCGGCTGGCAGGACCAGGTTGGCGGTCTGACTCCTGGAATCAAATATATTACAACAAGACCGGGAATGAAGCAGGAAATCAAAGTGGAGCGTGTGCAGCTGGATGAAGAGACAAAAACAGAGCTTCAGGAACGTTTCGCTCTGATTTATACCGGACAGAGACGTCTGGCGAGAAATCTTCTAAGATATGTTGTAGGCGGATATATTGGCGGACGTCCGGAATCTGTAGAAGCATTAGAAGAAATGAAGCATCTGGCAGTGCTGATGCGTTATGAACTGGAGCAGGGACGGATTGACGAATTTGCGAAGCTCCTGAATCAGCACTGGGAGGTCTCAAAGAAACTGGATGCCGATTCCACCAACACCTGTATTGACCAGATCTTTAAATCCTGTGAAGATCTGATCGATGGTAAATTTATTGCCGGTGCAGGTGGCGGCGGTTTTCTGCAGGTGATCCTGAAAAAAGGTGTTACAAAGGTGCATTTGAGAAAAAGACTCAGGAATGTCTTCCAGGATTCCGGTGTAGATGTATGGGAAAGTGAGTTTATTTGGGAGTAAATGAATGAAAAAAAAGCTATTGATATATGCCCATTATTATATTCCTGACACCGCTTCAACGGGGCAGATTCTTCGTGAACTGGCAGAAGGGATATTGGATAAATTTGATATTACAATAATTTGTGTGGTTCCTAGCTATTTAGGAACGATTGAAGATAAATATAAGGCACAGAAGTATTATAAAGAAGAAATAAATGGTGTGAAGGTGCTGAGGATCCGTGTGCCGGAGTTCAGCAAGACCAACAAAAAAAGCCGTGTAAAGAACATTGTTTCCTATTTCTTTGGAGCAATGGGGGCGACCTTTAAGGTTGGAAAAATGGATTATGTGCTTTCTATTTCACAGCCGCCTATTCTCGGTGGATTGCTGGGCGTCTGGGGCAAGTGGGTGAAACATGCGAAGTACATCTATAACATTCAGGATTTTAACCCGGAACAGGTGTTGGCTGTTGGTTACACCAAGAGTAAGTTAGTCACTGACGTTATGATGTGGTTTGATAAGTTCAGCTGTAAGCGTAGTAATCTGGTGATTACTGTTGGCCGTGACTTAGTGGAAACGGTGGAGAAGCGTTTCAAAGGTAAAAAAGTCCCCAAGACTGTTATGATTAACAACTGGATCGACGAGAATGAGATTTACCCATTGCCGCAGGATCATCCCAAGGTAATGGAGTTTAGACAGAGGTATGACCTAGAAAACAAATTTGTGATAATGTATTCTGGAAATATTGGATTGTATTATGACCTTGAGAATCTGATTAAAGTAATCGAACGGTTTAAGCCGGGAACAGAGACTACGGATGGACGCGAAGTTGTATTTGCGTTTGTAGGTGCAGGATCAGTATTGGATAAACTGGAACTTTATGTGAAAGAACATAATATGGATAATGTGATTTTCATTCCTTACCAGGAGAAAGAAGATTTGCTTTATAGTCTGAATGCTGGTGATGTGCACTGGTGTGTGAATGCAAAAGGCATTAAAGGTGTGAGTTGCCCGTCGAAATATTATGGCTTGGCTGCAGTTCAGAAGGCAATTTTAGGTGTGTTGGAGTCGGGGGCAGAGATCCGGTGTCTGATTGAAGATACGAAAGGCGGTCTGTGCTGCGAGCCGGGTGAGTATGACAAGGTTGAGGAAAATATCCGATGGTTCATTGATAATGCCGAAAGCGAGGAACTGAAGGCTATGGGAACTAGAAGCCGTGAAAACCTTGAGAGGAATCTGACTAGGAATGTAAGTGTACAGAAGTATGCAGAAGAGATTTTGAAACTGTAAAGGAG
>URWL01000182.1 GCA_900551465.1 uncultured Blautia sp.
AGCCCGTATCAGATGTGCCTTGCCAGCACCTCTGGTAAGTCCCAGAATCGCACCTCTGGCATATTGATCCCAGTAAGGTGCTCCTAATCCGGTAAAAGCCGGAACTACATAAACTCCATTTGTATCAGGTACTGAAAGGCAGTAAAATTCAGATTCCGGGGCACTGTCCAGAATCTTCACCTCGTCTCTGAGCCACTGGATTGCTGCACCTGCTACAAACACACTTCCTTCCAGAGCATACCCTGGAGTTCCGTCTGGATTTACTGCAATCGTAGTCAAAAGTCCGTTTTCTGATCTTACCGCTTTATCTCCTGTATGCATCAGAAGAAAACAGCCTGTTCCGTATGTATTTTTCACATCTCCTGCCCGGAAACAGCACTGACCAAACAGAGCGGCCTGCTGGTCGCCTGCCGCACCGGAAATAGGAATCCTGCCGCCGATCAGATTTTCATTGGTATATCCATAAATGCAGCTGCTTGGTTTCACCTCCGGCATCATGGACCGTGGAATCTGAAGTCTTTCCAGAATTTCTTCATCCCATTGTTTTTTGTGGATGTCAAATAACATTGTACGAGAAGCGTTTGTATAATCTGTAACATGAACCTGACCCTTGGTAAGTTTCCATATCAGCCAGGTATCTACTGTTCCAAAAAGCAGCTCCCCTCTTTCTGCTGCCTCTCTTGCCCCGTCTACATAATCCAGTATCCATTTAATCTTTGTACCGGAAAAATATGCATCAGGGATCAATCCTGTTTTTTCTCTGATTTTGTCTGCAAATCCGTCTTTTTTCAGTTCTTCTATCATATCAGCAGTGCGGCGGCACTGCCAGACAATTGCCGGATACACAGGATTTCCTGTTCTTTTGTCCCAGACAATTGTAGTTTCTCTTTGGTTTGTGATGCCAATGGCTGCAATATCTCCGGCATCTGCACCAATGCGCCCCATAGCCTCTATAGCTACTGCCATCTGAGAGGACCAGATTTCATGCGGATCATGTTCTACCCATCCCGGTTTCGGATAATACTGTGCAAACTCCTTTTGTGCCAGACTGCATATATTTCCTGCCTTGTCAAACAGAATACAGCGTGAACTGGTCGTTCCCTGATCCATTGCCATTACATATTTTCCCATAAGTATGTACCTCCATTTCCGGCTGCTGTTTGCTTATTTTCGATCAGCCTGCTTTTCCCCCAAAAAGATATTATCCGTTCTTATGCCAGAATATTTTTTCCGAAAAAGTATCCCAGCACAAGAATACCTAGCACGATCCTGTACCATCCAAACGCTTTGAAATCATGTTTTTTGATATATCCCATCAGGAATTTAATAGCCAGAATCGACACGATAAACGCCACTGCCATACCTGTGATCAGAATCATTACCTCACTTGCTGTAAATGCAAAACCGAATTTCACCAGTTTCAGAAGACTTGCTCCCACCATAACAGGAATTGCAAGGAAAAAGGTAAATTCTGCAGCAACTGTCCGGGAAGTTCCCACCAGTATTCCTCCAATGATAGTAGAACCTGATCTGGATGTTCCCGGAATCACGGAAAGAACCTGGAATACACCGATCAAAAATGCTGTTTTAAAGCTCATATCCTGAAGGGATCTGCAGGTTGGACGTCTTTTTTTATTATAATTTTCAATAAAAATAAAGATTACACCATAAACGATCAGTGCAATGGCAACAACCACATAATTGTTAAACTTTTCTTCTATCACATCGTTAAAGGGAAGTGCGATCACAATGGTCGGAAGACAGGCAACCAGGATCTTAAACCAGAGCATCCATTTATCCTTGTCACAAAACTTTTCTATAAAAGTCATAAGCCCCCGTAGGGCAGCCGGCTGCTTTGCAATAGCCATCTGCGTTTTTTTGGAAACAGGCCGGATATAAAATGGCCACAGCTTATTCCAGTAAAGTACCACCACAGCAAGTATGGCACCCAGCTGTATCACCACCAGAAAAAAATCCTTAAATTCATGTGAAACATCCAGTTTGATAAATTCGTCAACAAGTATCATGTGCCCGGTACTGCTGATGGGAAGCCATTCTGTGATTCCCTCTACAATACCAAGGAACACCGCTTTTAAAAATTCGATGATATTCATTTTGATTTCCTTTCTTTCTTTAAACTACCATAAGTATATTACAGATTTACTTTGTCGTAAAGAAAAAAACCGGAGGAACTGCTTTTTCGGCAATTCCCCCGGTATTTTAATTATCTGTTGTCGATGGTGGCAATATCAATCAGTGTAAGATTGTTCAGATCAGTATTTTCAAGGCTTGTTACCAATGCCTCTGCTGTATCCAGACTGGTCAGTACATTGACTCCTGTCTCAATTGCGTTTCTGCGGATCACAAAACCATCTTTCTGATGCTCAACGCCCTGAGGCGGAGTATCAATGACCACATCTATCTTGTGTCCGAGGATCAAATCCATAAGGTTTGGCGCCGGCTGCTCCAGCTTGTTGGTACGGATTGCTTTAATTCCATTTTCTTTCAGAACCTTGGCTGTTCCTCTTGTAGCATAAATACGATATCCAAGAGCCTCAAAACGTTTTGCAATTGGAACTACTTCCTGATGATCCTCCTCTTTTACAGTGATGATCATATTGCGGTGCTTCGGAAGTTTGATGCCAGCTCCGATAAATGCTTTGTAAAGTGCTTCGTTAAATGTTTCTGCAATACCAAGACACTCACCGGTAGATTTCATTTCCGGTCCAAGGCTGATATCTGCTCCACGGATCTTCTCAAAGGAGAATACAGGCATCTTGATAGCAATATGTTTTGCCTCTGCCTGAAGTCCGGGCTCATATCCCATATCCTTCAGTTTGTAGCCCAGGATAACCTTTGTTGCCAGCGGGACGATCGGAATGCCTGTCACCTTGCTGATATAAGGAACCGTACGGCTGGAACGAGGATTTACCTCGATTACATATACATCTTCACCGCAGACGATAAACTGAATGTTGATCATTCCTACCACATGGAGTGCTTTTGCCAGACGACGTGTATATTCTGCAATGGTCTCCTTTGCTTTTTCACTGATAGTCTGGGCCGGATATACAGAAATACTGTCACCGGAATGGATACCTGCACGTTCAATGTGCTCCATAATACCAGGAATCAGGATATCTTCACCATCACATACTGCATCTACCTCAATCTCTTTACCCATAAGGTACTTATCTACAAGAATCGGATGATCCTGTGCGATCTGATTGATAATGCCAATATATTCTTCTACATCCTCATCACTGACTGCAATTCTCATACCCTGGCCGCCAAGAACATAGGAAGGACGTACCAAAACCGGGTAGCCCAGTCTGTTGGCAACTTCTTTTGCTTCTTCTGCAGTAAATACGGTATCTCCCTTTGGTCTCGGGATCTGACACTGCTCGAGGATTCCGTCAAAGAGCTCACGGTCTTCTGCTGCATCTACGTCTTCTGCAGATGTACCAAGGATTTTAACACCCATCTTTATAAGTGCCTCTGTCAGTTTGATGGCTGTCTGACCGCCAAACTGCACAACAGCTCCGTCTGGTTTTTCGATATTTACAATATTCTCTACATCCTCAGGAGTCAGCGGCTCAAAGTACAGCTTATCGGCAATATCAAAGTCTGTGCTGACTGTCTCCGGGTTGTTATTGATAATGATAGTCTCATAGCCCTCTTTTGCAAATGCCCATGTACAGTGTACAGAGCAGAAGTCAAACTCGATACCCTGACCGATACGGATCGGACCGGAACCAAGTACCAGGACTTTTTTCTTATCCGGTGTGGCTACTGCTTCATTTTCTGTTTCTTTATCGCCATATACGGAATAATAATATGGGGTTGCTGCCTCAAACTCGCCGGCACAGGTATCTACCAGCTTATATGCTGCTTTGATGCCATATTCCTGGCGCATAGCTTTGATCTCATCCTCTGATCTTCCAGTCATACGCGCGATCACATTATCTGGGAACTCCATACGTTTTGCTTCCAGCAGAAGCTCTTCATTCAGTTCCTGATGCTGCAAAGCATCTTCCATCTCAACGATCACTGCAATTTTATCAATAAACCAGCGGTCGATCTTTGTGATATCATAAATAGAATCCTGCGGAATGCCTTTGCGGATCGCTTCTGCGATCTTCCAGATACGGCGGTCATCCACAATCTTCAGCTCTTCCAAAAGCTCCTCTTCTGTCAGCGCGCTGAAGTCGTAGGACTGCAGACAGTCCACATGCTGTTCCAGGGAACGGATAGCTTTCATTAAAGCACCCTCAAAGCTGGTACAGATACTCATAACCTCACCGGTTGCTTTCATCTGAGTAGTCAGAGTTCTTTTTGCTGTGATAAATTTATCAAACGGGAGTCTCGGAACCTTTACAACACAGTAGTCGATCGTTGGCTCAAAGCTTGCAAACGTACTTCCTGTAACAGCGTTTGGAATTTCGTCCAGATTGTAACCCAGAGCGATCTTGGATGCTACCTTTGCGATCGGATAGCCTGTCGCCTTACTTGCAAGTGCAGAGGAACGGCTCAGACGCGGGTTTACCTCAATAACACAATATTCAAAGCTTTCCGGATGCAGTGCAAACTGTACGTTACATCCTCCGGTGATACCCAGCTCTGTAATAATGTTCAGGGCAGAAGTACGAAGCATATCGCATTCTTTTGCACCAAGAGTCTGAGTAGGAGCTACTACGATAGAGTCTCCTGTGTGCACGCCAACTGGGTCAACATTTTCCATGTTGCAGACTGTAATACAGTTTCCTGCCCGGTCACGGATCACTTCATATTCGATCTCTTTCCATCCGGAAATACATCTCTCAACAAGAACCTCTCCTACACGGGAAAGACGAAGACCATTTTCAAGAATTTCTCTCAGTTCAGGCTCGCTGTATGCAAT
>URWL01000183.1 GCA_900551465.1 uncultured Blautia sp.
TTCTGTTCCATCTTCCCTGACAACCTTATGATTCCATAAATTATTTGCTATATGCAGCATTGTATTTGTTTTTCCGGCGCCTGGTACACCACATACAAACATATGCTTTGGAAGCATATCGAATGGAATCTTCACACTATATTCATTGGCGTCTTTTCCCAGTGAAAATCCCGAATCAATGTGAATAGCCGTTGTTTCTTTTGACAGTTCAATATTCTCACCATCATATAAAACCGGTAATCTGGTAAAAGCTGATGCTTCTTCTAAGGTAAATGTAATCGGCCATTCTTTCATAGATCCAGGTGTTTCCTTACTGCAGGACTCTTCTCTTGGAGGAGTATCATTCAAATCTTCCATTCCGGAAAAATTTCCTGTTTTTTCTAAAAGATTACCATTCCCTGTTTCCAGGCATTCAGAAATAGCAGAATCTATTAACAACTTACTATATTGCTCATCATTACTAAACGAACATATTCTGCCCAAAAAACTCGGAGAAGTATCTATTGCCTTTAGCCAGTCCTCATACTGTTTTAAAACCTCATTAACATTCGGATCTTTTTTCTCATTATGCATTCTAGAATACTCACTAATTCCGGTCTTTGAAGTATAACTGTTTCTTAAATAAGTCAGAGGATTTTCAAAAGATTTATGTATTTTCTCTTCCAATTCTTTTTGTACAAATAAATCCACTCTGTAACAACATGGTTCATTAAATGACTCCATTAATTTAAAAATATTATATAATCGACAATGATCTCTTATCTTCCAATTAGGAACCACATAAAAATAAGTTTTTTCATTATTAACAGAAGTTTCTAATATTCGCTCCTTTTTTCTCATAAAACACTGATGATCATAAATTGCAGAGGTTACTTTTTGTTCCTGAATCTCCGTAAAATTAAAATAGTTTGAAATTCCTGATGCTTTCACTAATTTTCTCATTTTAGTAAAATACTCTTCATTTTCCTTAGAACTAGTAAATAACAATCGAATATTAATCTTATTGCCTTCAGGACGATCCGGATCATAATCAAATAAAAAATGTATATTTACATCTCCCAATATCGCCGCACGATAAAGCTGTCGTATAAACTGCGTTTGGGCATCAATCATTCCTTCTATTCCTGAATCCTCAAAAACCTGATACTTACTTAAAGTCAGATCTGGAATTGCTTTAATCTCATAAGCCAACACTATGTATTCCCCCCAACCAATATTTTTCTTTTTTCTCCTAAACAATAAATGACCGTCACTCTTTCCTGCAAAAGATGTAACAGTCATTCCAAATCCATAATTTACTTTTAATATTCTTTTACACCCTTCCGCAAATCTTACTTTATCCTACTTTATCTTACTTGTCAATATAGTATGCGACAAAATGATATCTTCAATATAAAAAGGAGATTAATTATGAGACCATTAAAAACAAAAGTAAGCATCACACTTGATAACGACTTAGTTATAAGTCTAAAAGAAATGGCAGAAAATGATGATCGTTCATTCAGCCAATATATTAATCTGATATTAAAAGACTGGGTTTTAAACCACAGCCCTTCTTCTCTTAATAATTCCAATGTTAATTCTTAATTCTTTATTTTTCCCAGCTACTATAAAACTCATCCTATAAAGATCAAAAGCCTGCTGGATATTCCAGCAGGCTTTTGATCTTTATACACTTATGCAACTATTTTTCTATATTCACCAGATACTGATACACATCTCTCTTGCTTACTCCCCGGTCCTTTGCCACCTGTTTCATGGCATCCTTCCGGGAAAGTCCCTTACTCTCATAGATTTCCATATGCTCTTCTATTGTGATCTCCTCCCAGGAAGCTGCTGCCTCTTCTTTCAGTTCCTGGCGGCTCTTTCCCTCTATGACCATAACGCACTCTCCAAGAGGCTTCTCTTTCTCATAGTGTGCGATCAGCTCGTCTATGGTGGTGCGGAATGCCGTCTCATGCTTTTTGGTAAGTTCCCTGCAAAGAGTCATCCTGCGGTTTCCAAGAGTCTCCCTGAGATCCTTCAGAGTTTTTACCAGCTTATGGGGCGCCTCGTAAATAATAATGGTCCTTGTTTCGTCTACAAGCTCCTGTAGAATCTCCCTGCGCTCTTTTTTATCCATGGGAAGAAAAGCCTCAAAGGCAAATCTTCTGGTGGGAAGTCCGGATAAGGTCAGAGCAGTAATGCACGCCGCCGGACCGGGAAGGGATGTAACCTCAATCCCAGCCTCATAACACATGGCAGCCAGTTCCTCTCCGGGATCTGAGATTCCCGGTGTCCCTGCATCTGTAATCAGAGCAATATCCATCCCACTATGCATTTTTTCGATAAGGGTATATGCTTTTTCTATTTTGTTGTACTCATGGTAGCTGGTCATAGGTGTTTTTATATCAAAATGATTCAGAAGCTTAATGCTGTTTCTGGTATCCTCCGCAGCAATAAGATCCACCTCTCTCAGTGTCCGGAGAACTCTGAGCGTAATATCCTCCAGATTTCCGATGGGCGTTGCACATAAATATAATTTTCCGCTCATAATTTTTCCTTTCACACAGCAGTCCGTACCTGAAATATCAGATTTTTTCTTCTGGTATTTACGCCCCTGACGGGCCGTATATCTTCAATATGTCCTCCGTATAAACTCCCGGCTTTTCATAGACGATCAGCGGACGTTCTACGGTAATTCTGGAATTTCCGCCTTTCAGGGCTTCGATGAGAACCATATTAGGTTCTCTGTCAACAAAAGGATATACCAGCTGCATTCTCTTTGGTTCCAGTTTATACTTTGTCAGCACCTGAAAGATCTCCGCCAGCCGGAAGGGACGATGTACCATGTAAAAATGTCCCCGGTCTTTTAATACCCGGGATGTCTGGCTCACCACATCCTCCAGTGTACAGAGGATTTCATGTCTGGCTATGGCTTTTGGCATATGCGGATTCTGCAGACCATGCTGACCGATCATATAAGGCGGATTACATGTGACTGCATGAAAAGAAGCTGCCCCAAAAATTTCAGCAGCCTCTTTGATATCACCGCAGACAATGTCTATGTCCTTTTCCAGATCATTATAAACCACACTTCTCCGCGCCATTTCCGCACATTCCTTCTGGATCTCCAGCCCGGTAAAATGTTCTCCCGGAGTTTTTGACCTGAGAAGAATGGGGATGATCCCGGTTCCTGTTCCCATATCCAAAACACGCTGGCCTTTTTTTATTTTTGCAAAACCGGATAAAAGAACAGCATCCATTCCAAAGCAGAATTTCTCCGGACTCTGGATCACATAATAACCATTCTGAAGATCATCAGCTCTCTCTCCCGGCTTTACAAGACTGTCTCGCAGTTTATTTTCCATGAGATACGGAATCTCCCTCTTTATCCTGAAGTTTCTCTAGTTCCTTCATTTCCTTTTCGGAAATTTTGATCTTTTTCTTTCTGGGACGGAATTTCAGTTCTCCTACCGGATATTCCTGGATTTCCTTCTCATCATTAACCTCAACAATGACTTTTACCAGCTGTCTCAGCACATTTACACTGTGTACGGTTCCCTGAAGTCCATCCGGAAGAGTAACCGTATCTCCTGTTCCCGGAAGCTTCTTGTTCAGTTCCTCATAGGTTTCCTGCTCGTTCTTCAGACAGCACATCAGCCTTCCGCAGACACCGGATATCTTTGTCTGGTTCAGTGAAAGATTCTGTTCTTTTGCCATTTTGATGGATACCGGTGCAAATTCTGAAAGATAGGTATGACAGCAGAGACATCTGCCGCAGATTCCGATTCCTCCAAGAATCTTTGTCTCATCACGTACACCGATCTGACGAAGCTCTATCCTGGTCTTAAATATCGCTGCCAGATCCTTTACAAGCTGACGGAAATCAATCCTTCCATCTGCAGTAAAATAAAACAGCACCTTATTATTATCAAAAGTATACTCCGCATCGATCAGCTTCATATCCAGTCCATGATCACGGATCTTTTTCTGGCAGATCTTAAAGGCTTCCTTTTCCTTTTCTCTGTTCTGTCTCTCTCTTTCCTCATCTGCAGGAGTTGCAACACGAAGCACTTCCTTCAGAGGATGAATAACCTCATCTTCCTCTACATCCTTCGGTCCCAGCACCACGCGCCCGAATTCAACTCCACGCGCTGTCTCAACGATCACATGATCGCCAACCTTCATCTTATATCCTTTTGGGTTAAAATAATATATTTTTCCGACATTTCGAAATCTGATACCTACTACTTTTGTCATTCTATCTCTCCCTGATGGTCAGGAACAGCAGCTCCAGTGCCAGTTCAAAGTTTACGTTTGCACGAAGACGTACCTTGGTTTTTTCCAGCGCTTCCAGTATCTTTTCCAGATTTTCATAGGAGCGCAGACTTGCCTGTTCCTTAATATAATTAATTTCCTGTTTAAAAACCAGATTATCGATTTCTCTGGTAGCCTTGAACATCAGTACGTCTCTGAACCAGAACTGGAAAATATCCAGATAATCTCCGATATTCTGTTTTTCTGCTGACAGAAGTTTGATTTCATCCGCAAGCTCATAAACCTCCATAGAGTCCGCATTCTTCAGTATTTTCAGAGCATTCTGCGTAATATTGGAAAACTCTTCTGAAGTAGCGGCTTCTTTAGCGATTCCTATACTGCCCTGTGCAAAAGATGCATCGATCTCAGCCTGATAATCCGGAACGTGAAGACGTTCCATCAGATACTGTTTTACAAGGCTGTCGTCTACAACTTTCAGATCCAGCCGTACACATCTGGACTGAATCGTAGGCAGCAGTCCGTCTACATTACTTGTAAGAAGCATGATCACTGCATATTCCGGCGGTTCTTCTATTGTCTTAAGCAGTGCATTCTGAGCCTGCACGGTCATCATCTGCGCGTCTGGGATGATATATAT
>URWL01000184.1 GCA_900551465.1 uncultured Blautia sp.
CCATGATTGTATAACCTCCGAATCATAATAACTAAAAAAGGGCCCGGTCCTTATCAGACCGGACCCCTTGCTGAGTCTATTTCACTCTTTCGTATTAAACGAATCAAGCTCCAAGAAGTTTGCCAAAGTGTTTGATTGTACGAACCATCTGGCTTGTGTAGGAGTTCTCGTTGTCATACCAGGATACAACCTGAACCTGTGTTGTTCCGTTATCAAGCGGAAGAACCATAGTCTGAGTAGCATCGAACAGAGAACCATAGGTCATTCCTACGATATCGCTGGATACGATCTCATCCTCATTGTAACCAAAGGACTCGTTGGAAGCTGCTTTCATAGCTTCGTTGATCTGCTCTTTTGTTACAGTTCCTTCAACAACTGCTGTAAGGATTGTAGTAGAACCTGTTGGGGTCGGAACACGCTGAGCAGCGCCGATAAGTTTGCCGTTCAGTTCCGGAATAACAAGACCGATTGCTTTTGCAGCACCTGTGCTGTTCGGAACGATATTAACTGCTGCTGCACGGGATCTTCTCAGATCGCCTTTTCTCTGCGGTCCGTCAAGTGTCATCTGATCGCCTGTGTAAGCGTGGATTGTGCACATGATACCTGTCTTGATAGCTGCAAGATCGTTAAGAGCTTTTGCCATCGGAGCAAGGCAGTTTGTTGTACAGGATGCAGCGGAGATGATCTTGTCTTCGCTTGTAAGACCTTCATGGTTTACATTGTAAACGATTGTTTTAAGGTCGTTTCCTGCCGGAGCGGAAATGATAACGTGTTTAGCGCCAGCATCGATATGAGCCTGAGCTTTGTCCTTGGATGTGTAGAAACCTGTACACTCAAGAACTACGTCTACGCCGATTTCTCCCCATGGAAGCTCTGCAGCGTTTGCTTTTGCATAAATTTTGATTTCTTTTCCGTCAACTGTGATAGAATCCTCACCAGCTACTACTTTGTCACAGAGAGCGTATCTGCCCTGAGTTGAGTCATATTTTAATAAGTGAGCCAGCATTTTCGGGGATGTAAGGTCGTTGATAGCAACGATTTCAAATCCTTCTGCTCCAAACATCTGACGGAAAGCCAGACGACCGATACGGCCAAATCCATTAATTGCAACTTTTACTGCCATGATAAATTCCTCCTATGAATTAAATGGTTGATTATGGCGTTTCCTATTCGTTAAAGAAACGTCAACCTGTGCTTATTGTATCGAATCTCATACAAAAATTCAAGACCATTTTGGAAAAAACATTGCAAAAATGGTAAATCTCTGTGTTATAATCGTATTATAATGGATATAAAGGAGGATTTTCTATGGAAAACCGTATTTTATGGGATTGTCACATGCATTCCTCTTTCTCCGCAGACTCAAAAACCGATATGGAAATCATGATTCAGGAAGCCATTGCCCGGGGGCTTAAAGGAGTCTGTTTTACCGAACATCTGGATCCTGATTACCCACCCACACCAGACAATCAGCTATTTCATCTGGATCTTTCAGCTTACCGAAGCAGACTATCCGAATTAAAGGAAAAATACAGAAATCATATCTCTGTAAATTTTGGAATCGAATACGGACTTCAGCCTCATCTGAAACAAAGTTTTGATCAGGAAATGAATCTGTATCCTTTTGATTTTGTAATCGGTTCTTCCCATGTAGTCCATGGCTGTGACCCTTATTACGGAGAATTTTTTAAAAATCGACGGGAGGCTGACTGCTACCGGGAATATTTTGAATCTATTCTGGAAAACCTCCGTGTCTTTTCTGATATAGATGTCTATGGTCATATTGACTATATTGTACGGTATGGTCCCAACCAGAATCGTGATTACAGCTATGAAAGCTATCAGGATGTACTGGATGAAATCCTGCGCACTCTGATCAAAAAAAATACAGGCATCGAAATTAATACAGGCGGCTATCATTATGGGCTTGGAGAACCTAATCCCTGCACCGCAGTGATCCGTCGTTACCGGGAACTTGGAGGCGAAGTTATCACCATCGGCGCAGATGCCCACTCTCCGGATAAAATCGCATTTGCATTTGATAAGGCGGCAGAGATTCTGAAAGACTGCGGCTTCCGGTATTACACCATATTTAAAGGAAGGAAGCCCGAGTTTATCCGTCTGTAGAAACTTGACATTTTGTCTCCATCCTTTTAAGATTAAACATAAACGGAACAGAAAATGTTTCCACATATTTTATTGCTTTAAATTAAACAGCAAAGGAGAAATTATTATGGCAAAAAAAAGACTCCAGAAAAAAAAAGCCGCAGCTGCAGCTACAAAAAAAGAGCAGACACTCACTGCAGCAAGCACTCCGGTATCCGATACAAAATCTGATAAAACAGAACCTGCAAGAGTAGAAACAAAAAAGACAGAGCCGATTAAGGTCGAAACCAAAAAAGTTGAGCCTGTTAAAGTTGAAACAAAAAAAGTTGAGCCCGTCAAAGTCGAAACTAAGAAAGTGGATCCTGTTAAAGTTGAAACCAAAAAGGTAGATCCCGTCAAGGTCGAAACCAAAAAAGTTGAGCCCGTCAAAGTCGAAACTAAGAACGTAGATCCCATCAAGGTCGAAACTAAAAAAGTAGAGCCTGTTAAAGTTGAAACCAAAAAGGTAGATCCGATTAAGGTCGAGACAAAAAAAGTGGATGCTCCTAAATTATCCGCCCGTCCGGAAGAGGAAGCCGTATATCAGGCACGCCTCAGCCGTCATCTGGATGAACTGAAATGGCTTTACTGCGAGCTTTACCAGGATAATCCTTATGTTGCCATGCATCTGAATGACCTTCTGGATGAACTGAAAAATTTCTACGATGCACGAAACACAGAGCTGAAAGCTTCCGATCTTGCCCGCGAAAAAGACCCCACATGGTACAAGCGCAACGATCTTACCGGAATGATGATGTATGTAAACTCTTTCGCCGGAACTTTAAAAGGACTTGAAAGCAAGCTGGATTATGTTCAGGAATGCAATGTAAATTATCTGCATCTGATGCCTCTTCTTGCCTCTCCGAAAGGACGCAGCGACGGCGGCTATGCCGTGGCAGATTTCCGCAGCGTTCAGGAAGAACTTGGAACCATGGAGGATTTCTCACATGTAACTGCCGAATGCCATAAACGGGGAATCAATGTATGTCTTGATTTTGTCATGAACCATACCTCAGAGGATCATCAGTGGGCAAAACGCGCCCGCGCAGGTGAAAAAGAATACCAGGATCGTTACTTCTTTTTTGATTCCTATGATGTACCGGAAATGTATGAGAAAACCTGTCCTCAGGTCTTTCCGACAACTGCACCCGGAAACTTCACATGGCTGGAGGATGTGCAGAAGCATGTCATGACCACTTTTTATCCATACCAGTGGGATCTTAACTACCGCAATCCTGTTGTGCTGAATGAAATGATCTTCAATATGCTTTATCTGGCTAATCAGGGTGTTGATATTGTCCGTCTGGATGCAGTTCCCTATATCTGGAAACAGCTTGGCACCAACTGCCGCAATCTTCCCCAGGTACATACCATTGTCCGTATCATGCGTATGATCTGCGAGATCGTATGCCCGGGCGTCCTTCTTCTGGGTGAAGTCGTTATGGCTCCTGAAAAGGTAGTTCCTTACTTCGGTACAGTGGAAAAACCAGAGTGCCATCTTCTTTACAATGTGACCACAATGGCAAGTACCTGGCATACTGTTGCCACAAGAGATGTTTCCCTGCTCCGCCGTCAGCTTGATATTGTAGCAGGACTTCCAAGAGATTATGTGTTCCAGAACTATCTCCGCTGTCATGATGACATCGGCTGGGGACTGGACTATGATTTCCTTGAAAGCTTTGGTATCCAGGAAATCCCTCATAAAAAATATCTGAATGATTTCCTTACCGGAAGCTATCAGGATTCCTTTGCACGAGGGGAGCTCTATAATGACGATCCCCGTCTTGGAGATGCAAGGCTGTGCGGAACCACTGCTTCTCTCTGCGGAATTGAACGTTTTGGTTTTGAAGGAAATGAAGAAGGGGTTGCAAGAGGCATCCGCTACGATATCACCCTTCATGCATTTATGCTTTCTCAGTCAGGCATCCCGGTAATCTACAGCGGTGATGAGATCGGACAGCTGAATGACTATTCCTATAAAAACGATCCTGAAAAGGCTGCTGATTCCCGTTATCTCCACAGAGGAAACTTTAACTGGGATCTGGCAGAAAACCGCCATCGTCCGGAAACTGTACAGGGAAAGCTTTTCCCAATTCTTGACAAGCTGGAAAAAGCAAGAAAAGAGCACAGTGTGTTTAACAGCGATGTGGCATTCCGCACTATTGACACCTGGGATTCTTCTATCCTTGCCCTGGTTCGCGAAAATGACAAGGAAAAATTCATTGGAATCTACAATTTCAGCGAATACGATAAGGTTGCATGGATCAACGAAGAAGACGGCATGTATACCGATCTGATCTCCGGAAGAGAAATGGAGGCAAGAGGTGTTCAGATTCCTGCCTTCGGATGCTTCTGGTTATTAAGAAAAAAATAAAAGCAGATTATTCTGCCAGTTCCCTTACAGCATCTATGCCCCTCTGTATTTCTTCTTCTGTATTAAAATGACTGAAGCTGAAGCGTACCGCCCCCTGTTCAGCAGTTCCCAGTGACTGATGCATCAGGGGAGCGCAGTGCGCTCCTGTTCTTGCTGCAATTCCATAATCCATATACAGTGCGTCTCCTACCTCACCGGAATCATAATCTCTGATATTCAAAGTTACGATTGCACAGCGTTCCATAGTGCGAAAATCTCCATAAACCTTCACTCCTGGAATATCCCGGACTCCCAGATAAAACTTCTCCATCAATTCCTGTTCTTTTTTACGAATAGAAGTAATTCCCTTTTGATTCAGATAAT
>URWL01000185.1 GCA_900551465.1 uncultured Blautia sp.
TCAGCAGAAAGATAATACGCCATAGCTTCCTTCTGTTTTTGATCTTCTCCATACCATAAAGAAAAAATCCCTCCGTCAGAACAAAGCGCTGCTGATACAGGCTCTTTCATCTTTTCTCCGGGAAACAGTTCCGTATGAAGATCGCGGGGATCAGTCCATGTCTTTCCTTTATCCCGGGAATCGGCAATTTTCAAAAGTGCATCCTGATCCCGGTAAACAGCCCGGAAAGTTCCGTCCTCAAGAAAACAGATATCTTCTACAGAAACGCAGCCTGTTTCCGGAAGAGAAATCTCGTTTTCCATATATCTCCCTGCTGCCGCTTCCTTTTTCTGTGCCATAACAGGGTATGCCTTTCCCCCAACGCTTCCCACTGCCATAACCATCAGAAGTCCATACGCTGCTGTTCTCATCCATTTTTTCATGCCATAGCCTCCTTTTCCTGATGCCCTATTCTTCAATATTGTCATGTTAGCAAAGCATTCTCTAAACACTCTCTATTTCTTATTTGGATTTTTAGAGGCTCTTTCCAGAAAATTATGATATGATATTATTATAAACTTTCCATAAAGGAGGATTTTATGTTTCGCAGACTTCACATACATATGACTCTTTTTTCCACCCTTATTACAGGGATCATACTTTCTCTTATGGCGGCTGCCTGTCTTCTGATCACCGAAAGCAATATACGTCAGAATCATTATACCATATTTACCAATAATGCCTATTCCTGTATTTCTTATCTGGAAAGCCAGAACGTACTGTCCCACCGCTGGATGCAGCAGGCGCAGAATAATTATCATATACAGATGCAGATTCTTGACGGACAGCATCCGCTGTTTTTTGACCGGCTCCACGAAAACTCTGACCTTCAGGATATTTTCTCTCTGGCAAAAAAAGAATCAAAAGAAAACCATGGTCTGGATCTGGATTCCTCCGGCAGCTCCCAGGCACTTTCCAAAGTAGCCATGTTTCAGATTCCCGGTTATTACGCCTGTACCTCCCGGATTCCCAAAAAACAGGGATCTCTTCATGCTGTTTTTCTTTATTCGCAAAAAGAACAGGTCTCCCAGATCCTGAGAATGCGTCTTCTTTTTCTCTGTGCTGTTCTGACAGCAATTTTGGCTCTTGCCATATTTTCCTGGCTTTTTACCAGAAAAATGATCCGTCCTCTGGAAAAAAGCCGGAAGGAGCAGAATGCTTTTATTGCCGCAGCCTCCCATGAACTGCGTTCACCTCTGGCAGTGATCCAGAGCAGCCTGTCTGCCATCCCCCATGCGTCAAAGGAACGGGCAGACCAGTTTGTTTCCATCAGTCTGGATGAATGCCGGCGCATGTCCCGTCTGATCCAGGATATGCTTTCACTTTCCAGATCAGATAACCACACCTGGATTCTGAACGCCGCGCCCTGCGAGGTGGATACGCTTCTTCTGGAAACCTTTGAAAAATACCAGCAGCCAGCCCGTGAAAAAGGCAAAAAACTTCAAATTAGGCTCCCGGAGGATTCTCTTCCTGTATGCATCTGTGATCCGGAAAAGATCAGTCAGATCCTTACCATCCTCATCGACAATGCATTAAGCTATGTACCGGAAGGGGGGAACATCCGTCTTCAGGCAGAAAAAGAACCGGGATCCATTGCCATTTCTGTCTCTGACAACGGTCCCGGTATTCCCGACTCCGAAAAGGATTCTGTTTTTCAGCGTTTTTATCGTTCAGATGCCTCCCGAAATGACAAACAGCATTTCGGTCTTGGGCTTTGTATTGCAAAGGAGATTGCTCTTCTCCATCAGGGAAGTCTGAAGATTCTGGACACCCCCGGCGGAGGAGCTACTTTTGTCCTGAAGCTTCCCCTTCAAAAAAGCTGAAGGAGAAAACTTCCAATAACCTTTTTTACTCGCTTCTAAGCGCATCGATAGGATTCAGGTTAGCCGCTTTCACAGAAGGCAGAAGCCCGAAGATCACACCGATCACAGTGGAAAACAGCACAGATCCTATAATTGCCGGAACGCTGATCGCTGTAGGTGCACCGGAAACCTGCGAGACCACTCTGGATAAAATGATTCCCAGCACCACTCCGATAATTCCGCCAATGCTGGTCAGCATGGAAGCTTCTGTAAGGAACTGATAGAGGATTACCTTTTTTCTGGCTCCAATGGCCTTTTTCAGTCCGATCTCGCTGGTTCTCTCCGTTACCGATACCAGCATGATGTTCATAACGCCGATACCTCCTACAAGAAGGGAAATGCTGGCGATCCACAACAGCTGCTGATTGGTGCTTTCACTGAGATTCTGCAGGTTTTTCACACGTTCCATTACGTCGTCTGCCTTATATTTGAATTTGGAATCCTCACTAATTCCCTGATTCAGGATCTTGGCTGCGCTGTTTCCTGCAGAGCTCATATTGTCTGTAGAGTCTGCTTTGATCACCACATTCTCCGGTTCATCAAACTGAAATGCAATGGGCCAGCACCTGTTTGGTATCATTACCGTACCGATCACAGTCTGATAATATTCATAGTATTCATTGATACTGTTGATATTAGGCTGATAGCTGTCACCCTGCTGAACAATACCTACCACCACAAAAGGATCATCTCCGATTTCTATGGTCTTTCCCAGAGGGTCTTCTCCTGAAAACAGATTTTCTGCTGCATTATTATCAATCAGGGCTACCTTGTTCAGATTTTCATAATCTTTCTGAATAAATCCACGTCCTGACTGTACCATATAACCACAGGTATTCAGATAATTTTCATCAATGCCGTAAACAGTTCCTCCCTGAAGAGATGTGTTCTGATAATACACATTGCTGTATGTATTGGTATAAAAAAATGTAGCATTTTCTACATGATCCATTTCTCTTACCTCTTCCTTCTGTTCGTTGGAAAGAAGGGGAGGATTCCCGCTGCTGCTCATCCCAAACATGGGATCATAACCGCTGTCGCCATCATAAAGGCTGATGGTGACTGTGTTATTTCCTGCTCCGATCAGGTCCTCCTTAATCTGCTCACTGGTTCCTTTAATGGTGGATACAATGGCAATGATCGAGGCAATTCCGATGATGATACCCAGCATGGTCAGAAAGGAGCGCATTTTATGCGACCAGATTCCCTGAATGGATATTCTTATATTTTCAAGCATAAACTCCCACCTTTCTAGTATCCATATAATTCTTCAAGAGTACCTTCCTTTGTCTTGATTCCTTCTTTTATAGATTTTCCATAAGGAAAAGCAATCTTGTCTTCACGGGTAATCCCATCTTTGACCAGAACAGAGGAGCCTCCGTTTACATTGCCGCCTATGGTAAGGAACTGTTTTTTCAAACTTCCATTTTCATCCATATAAACATAGTATTTGCCATTTTCTGACCGTACAAAAGCCTTATCCAGAACGATCACTCCTGAATTTTCACTGCTTCTCTTAAGGGTAATACTAAGCCAGTCATCCTCAGATACTTCCACATCTTTATCCAGGATAGTTGCACTGTACGTATAATAGGAAACATTTGGATTTCCATTTCCCATAAAACTGTTTGACGATCCCGGGTAAGAAGAAACATCCACCACTTCAGCATCAAAACTTCCACTGGAACCGGAACAGTTCAGGATTGTTCCTTCCTCTACCTGATCCAGCATCAGCTCACTTACTGTGCCTTTTACATAATAGCCATCTTTACTCTTGACTGTCATAAAAGCATTTCCCTCAGAAACACCGGTAAGAGGATCTCCTACTTTTGCCACAACTCCATCGATCTTACTGTAGATAACCTCTTTACTCACTTTTTTCTCCAGTTTTGTGATAGAGATCTCACTTTCCCGTATATCAAGCTTCAGGCTTTCAATCTTATTTTTCTGATTGGCAATAGCTTCGTCTCGGCTGATCGTTGTACCTTGATCCCCTCCGTCGCCGCCTCCGCCATCCGGAATATCAGGATCCTCTTCGTAATGTGAAGCTCCCTCTAAAGTATATTCCATCTCTGCAGTTTCTTCTACCATGTTCTCTAGGAGACTTCCATCGATCAGATAATATCCTGTACAGGACAATTTTCGGTTAGAAAAATCTGCAATGGTATCATTCTGATGAAATTCCAGCTGATACCAATATCCGTTTATTCCGGGCTCTTTTGTCCCGTCAGGCTGAAATCCTGCCATCTTATTCAGAAATGCCCCTGTGGCAACAACTTTTCCCTTAGCAGAGCTGCACAAAAATACAAATGGATCCTCCTCTGTACCGGTTCCTGTAAATGGAACAGTTTCTCCGTCCAGCTTCTGATAAAATTCCGGCTCTCCATCTGTAATATCAGTTTCTGCATCATTTGGTTCCGGATCTATGATTTCTATATCATCGGAAATATCGTCCGAGAACTCTCCATCCGGAGCACCTGTCGGGGTAATCGAAGGCGTCACTGACGGAGTAACTGATGGATCTGTCGGAGGTATTTCCTGATTTCCGCTTCCATCTCCAAAATCAACCAGTACATCATCCCCTGATCCGCTCTGGTCACCAGGCAATACCTGCCCGCTTCCTGTACCATTCTGCTGTTCAGACTCTCCGGAAGAAAAATCTCCCTCTGAAGCCTGTCCGGAAAAAGCCTCTTCTTCTATGACTGCCTCTTCCTGTGTACCTGCAGCCTCTGCAGCAGCCAGAACCGGATATACTGCAGCCGCCAGATAAGCGCCCTTTACATTGCTGTACGCAGAAGCCATTTCATCATCCGGAGACAAAGCACTGCTTCCCGCTCCGTCATCCCCCGGAAGTCCCGGCAGTTCAGAGTCTTCCTCCTCAATAGGTCCTCCATTTTGGAGGCTGTGAAGCCTGTTTACTGCTTTCTCAAGATCCTGCTCCTGTTTTTGTTTTTTCAGCTTTGCAATGTTCAGTTCCATC
>URWL01000186.1 GCA_900551465.1 uncultured Blautia sp.
GGGGAGGGAAGTCTCCAGATGAATATTCAGGAGCTTCAGACCATCATTCATAATCGTCTTCCGGTAAAGCTTTTTGTGATAAACAATCAGGGCTATCATTCTATCCGTCAGACGCAGCAGACTTATTTCGGAGAGCCACTGGTAGGCGTAGGGGAAGAAAGCGGAGATCTTAGCTTTCCGGATCTTAGCCGTCTTGCTCCGGCATACGGATTTCCTTATGACTGTATTCGCAGCTCGGAGGAACTGGAAGAAAAAATAAATAAGACACTGGAAACGGAAGGGGCTGTGATCTGCGAGGTATTTGTGACAAAATATCAGAAAACAGAGCCGAAGACTTCCTCCAAAAAGCTTCCGGACGGAAGGATGGTCTCTGCGCCGCTGGAGGATATGTATCCGTTTTTGTCCAGAGAGGAATTGGAAGAAAATATGTACATTCCTCTTCCGGAGCGGGGCTGACAGAAAGACCGGACGGGAAAGAGAAAGGAAAATATGCAGAGGATTATTGTAACAGGAGCCACCAGTATGATCGGTGCGGCTCTGATAAAAGAATGTATAAAAAAAGGCATTGAGGTTTATGCAGTGATCAGGGCTTCCTCAGGAAAGAAGATGCGTCTGCCGGAAAGCGAAAAGCTTCATATGGTAGACTGTCCTCTGGAAGAACTGGAGGCGCTTCCTCAGAAAATTACGGAAAAATGCGACACCTTTTACCATATTGCATGGGGCAATACAGGAGAAAACCGTAATTCCAGCACAGAACTTCAAAGCAGGAATATTGCCTATACGCTGGCTGCAGTGAAGACGGCTTATGCTCTTGGCTGCAGACGGTTTATTGGCGCGGGATCCCAGGCGGAATACGGCCCTATGGATGTAGATAAAATCTCTCCGGACAGCCCGGTAAATCCAACCACTCCCTATGGAGCTGCAAAGCTTGCCTCCGGACAGCTGGCGCGGATGCTCTGTAAGGAACTGGGGATGGAGTGTATCTGGCCCAGAATTTTCAGCGTTTACGGAATTTATGAAAAAGAAACCACCATGGTGGCATCCGGACTCAGGAAAATGATTGCCGGGGAAAAAACATCTTTTACTCCGGCTTTACAGAGATGGGATTATCTTTTCAGTGCAGACGCCGGAAGAGCTTATTATCTTATAGGAGAAAAAGGAAAAGACGGAGCCGTGTACTGTGTGGGAAGCGGGAAGGCAGCGCTTCTTAAAGACTATATAGAAATCATGGCGGAGCTTACCGGCGCAGAAGAAACCGGGATCGGAGCCAGACCATATCCGGAAGGCGCAGTGATGAATCTCTGTGCGGATATTTCTTCTCTTACAGCGGATACCGGATTTGTGCCGGAATATACCTTCCGGGAGGGAATCAGAGAAACCATTACCTGGCTGAAAACCGGGAATACAGGAGAAACAAAATGAAAAAAAAGATATCGGTGGTGATCCCCACCTATAATGAAGAGGCAAATGTGGCTGCTCTTTCAAAGGCGATCACAGAAGTAATGGAACGGGATCTCAGAAATTATGATTATGAAATTCTGTTTATTGATAATCATTCCAAAGATAATACTCAGGCGATCCTCAGAGGTCTTTGTGCCAACAACAAAAAGATCAAAGCTATCTTTAACGCCAAGAATTTCGGTCAGGCAAGATCTCCGGTCTATGGAATGAAGCAGGCCTACGGAGACTGTGTGGTTCGCATGTGTGCAGATTTTCAGGATCCGGTGGATATGATCCCGAAATTTGTAAAAGAATGGGAAAACGGACATAAGATTGTGATCGGCGTCAAAAAAGCCAGTCAGGAACGGAAGATCATGTATAAGATCCGCGGTCTTTATTACAAATTGATCCAGAAGATCACGGATATCGACCATATTGAACAGTTTACCGGATTTGGCCTGTATGACAAAAAATTTGTAGATGTGGTGCGGGAGCTTCATGATCCTATGCCGTATCTTCGCGGTATTATTGCAGAGCTGGGATTTGACTATAAGGCAATCCCTTATACTCAGCTGAAGCGCCGGGCAGGAAAAAGCAAGAACAATTTCTACAGCCTGTATGACTATGCCATGATCGGTATTACCTCTTATTCAAAAGTGGTGATGAGGCTTGCAACCTTTGCCGGATTTATCATTGGCGGATTAAGTCTTGTGGCGGCGATCGTGTATCTGGTGCTGAAGCTGATGTACTGGGATCGTTTTTCAGCAGGTATTGCACCAATGGTGATCGGTATGTTCTTCCTGGGTTCATTACAGCTGTTTTTTATTGGATTTCTGGGAGAGTATGTGCTGAGTATCAATACCAGAGTCCTGGATCGTCCTCTTGTAGTAGAGGAGGAACGTCTGAATTTCGAAGAAGAAGAGAAGATCCTGAAGAAAGCTGTACTTGAGGCGGATGGGAAAAAGGAGCCGGAAGCTGTAGATTTGAAGGAGAACAGCAATGAATAAGAAAAAAGAAAAAAACACGCCGGGATATTTTGCCCGGAAAAAGGCAGAGTGGGACAGTATGCGTCTGTGGAACGGAGAAGAACTTTGCAGACTTGACTGGATTTTTTCTTTTCTGATCCTGGCGGTGCTTTTTGTACTTTGTGCCCATTCAGATGTGAAGCTTACCGGAAACCGTTCCTTTCTGATGTATGAGCATTTTACAGATTTTTACCAGGCAAGCTATGAGCAGTCCGGAGGATACTGGGCCAATTATCTGCCCAGCACCTTTCTGGCATACGCCATCTGGAACCTGCCTCTTTATCTTACCGGACATGCGCCGGAGGCCATTCTCACAAACAGCTTCATCAACATTATGTGGTATAAGCTCCTTCCGGTAATCCTTTATTTTATTACAGCTCAGCTGATGTACCGGATTGGTAAGGAGATGGGATTTGGAGAAAAGAAATCTCTCCTGTGCAAGTTTGCATTTCTGATGTTCCCTATGGGAGTATTCAGCCAGTTTATTTTCAGTCAGTATGATATTTTTACAGTGTTTTTTATGGTTCTGGGCTTCTATCTTTTCCTGAAGGGAAAAATGTGGCAGTTTGCACTTGCTTTTGGTATGGCAGCAACTTTTAAATATCATGCAGTGCTGTATTTTCTGGCTCTGCTTCTTTTGAAGGAAAAGAAAATACGAAATCTGATCCGCTATACGGTGCTTATGGCGGTTCCTCTGGCAGTGGAGATCCTTCCTAATCTGGGGTCAGAAGCCTTTCGGAGAAATGTTTTCGGCTTTGGCGCTCTGGAATATGTGCAGAAGCCTTTTGCCCTGGGATTTTTCGGCGGCATCAATCTTCTGGCGGCTGTGGCAGCTTTTGTGCTTGTGTGGGCTTATCAGAGAAAAACAGAGACAAAAGGGGAACTGGAATCCTGGGCAGTATTTTTCTGCGTGGCAGTCAGCTTTGCCATTTTTGGATTTTCCACCTGGAATCCTCAGTGGGTCCTTTTGATGGCTCCTTTTCTCGTTTTGAATATCATGATCAGCGGCAATGGAAATCTGCTTTTGATGGTGACAAACATTTTTATGCTTGCCATGTATGTTTTCTGCAGCCAGAGTATGGTAGATGAAAGAGTACTGAACAGTGGAATTTTGAAATACATTTTAAAAGACAGAGAATTTGCAGTCAGGATGTGGGATCTTTACCGGTTCCATGATCAGGAGCTTCTCTGTACAGCAATGTGGATCGTCCTTGTGATCTATGTGGTATTTGGTCATCCAAGGTATCACAGCAGAAAAGGAGAGACTGTGGCAAAAGGGCTGGTATGGCAGATACGTTCCGCTTTTCTTTTTGGAGTGGCAGCCTTTGTGATCCCTATGCTGGCGTGTGCAATGGGTGTGCTTCAGGGAAAAGTGAATTTCTTTGATAACAGCCGGCAGAATATGGAAATGGAAAACGTAGTCATGCTGGAAGAAAACCGGCAGGTGGTACAGGAATTTACTGCAGACGGAACAACATTGTCCAACATCAAAATCCGCGTTTATACGCAGGTGGGTACAGATCCTGCCAGTCTGGATGTGACTCTTCGGGACAAGGAAACAGGAGAAATGCTCTATGAAAGCAAGGGAGATACGTATGGGATCAAAGAGAATACCGCTCTCTATTCTTTCCTGAAACAACCGGTTTCCGTAGAAAGCGGAAAAACCTATGAGCTGGAGATTTCCAGTGATGCGGCTGCGGGAAGCGGGATCGGACTTTACTGCGTGACGGATAAAAAAGGTCAGGAGCTTCTGACAGTGGCTCCGACAGAGGGAGAAGCGGATGGTCCGGCTACGGCAGAAAAAAGGTGCCTGCAGATGTGCATATCCGGTATCCGGCAATAAATATAAGTTTACAGATAAAATTTCTGTAACTGAATACACATATTCTCTTCAATCAAACTATCCGAACAGGGAGAATGAAGAATAAAAAAACAGTGTGAACTATCAGCTTTTTGTCAAATTATTGACAGAAATCCAATAGTTCACACTTTTTTTACAGTACATCTCGTATTTTTTCAAATTCGTTAATGAATTTCGGGTTTCCAAAACGAATTCTAAATTGTTTTGGAGTGAAATTTGTCCACTTCTTGAATATTTTCCCATAATGGCTTTGCGAACAAAAACCGAAATAATAGCTGATTTCATCAAATGAATAGTTAGAGTACATTAATAAATTTTCGGAAAGTTGTATTTTTGATTTCATAATGTAGTCATTGATTGTAATTCCCTCTTCACGATGAAATAAAGAAGAAAGATACTCGGGAGTTACATGTAGTTCTTTTGCTAAATCTTTAATAATAATCTTTTCATGCATATGTTTGTGGATCAGGTTTTTTGTTTTTTCTATTAAATAATGTGTGCTG
>URWL01000187.1 GCA_900551465.1 uncultured Blautia sp.
TGCTGACATGAAAAATCAAAGAGAATTTACAAACTTTTTAAACATATCTCCACGCTGTTCGTAATTATCAAACTGTCCCCAGCTTGCACATGCAGGAGAAAGAAGAACCGCTTCTCCCGGCTGCGCGTTTTCTGCACAAAGCTTTACCGCCTCTTCCAGATTCTCACACAGGATACAGGGACAAACATCCAGACGTTCTGCGGCATCACGGATCTTCTCCTTTGTCTGTCCGATCAGCACCAGTGAGCGTACCTTTCCATTAAAACTGTTCAGCCACTCATCATAACAGGATTCTTTGTCATATCCTCCTGCAATAAGCCAGGTAGGACGATCCATAGCCTGAATACCCTTGATTGCAGCATCAGGATTTGTTCCTTTGGAATCATTATAATAGACCACACCGTCCTTTTCTGTTACATACTCGATACGGTGCTCCACAGCTGTAAACTGGCAGATGCTCCTGCGGATACTTTCCACCGGAACCCCTGCATAATAAGCCATTGCAGAGGCTGCCATCACATTTTCATAATTATGTTTTCCAGGAAGCTTCAGATCCCCTGTTTTTACCAGAGGAATCTCTTCCTTCTCCGTCTTCAGGATAATCTGATCTCCGTCCAGATAAATTCCTCTGTCCAGACTGCGCTCACTGGAAAAATAAAAGGTTTTTGGTACAATATTCTTTCCAAATTCCCGCAGCACCGGATCCTCATAATTCAACACACACACATTTTCCGGCTTCTGATTTTTTACGATCAGTTCTTTTACCCGGATGTATTCCTCCATGGTATGATGCCTGTTCAGATGATCTTCTGTGATATTCAGGATAGCACTGACCTCCGGAGCAAACTTCTCCACTGTTTCCAGCTGAAAACTGGAAATCTCCGCTACGGTCACTGAATCATTTTTCATTTCCAGCGCTTTTGAAGTATACGGTGTTCCGATATTTCCTACCACAAAAACAGACTTCTCCGCATCACTCATGATTTTTCCAAGAAGTGCTGTTGTAGTTGTTTTTCCATTGGTTCCGGTAATGGCAAGTACTCGCCCTTTTCCTGTACGATAAGCCAGTTCCACTTCCCCCCATACAGGCAGCCCCTGCTGATAAAAGCTTTTTACCATAGGAAGATCCGTAGGAACCCCCGGGCTCAAAACTACAAGATCCAAAGTTTCCTGTACCTCCCAGGGAAGTACTCCTGCATAGACCTCCAGATTTTTGATATCAGGAAGCTTATGTATAACTGCTTCTTTATCCAGATCTGCATTTCCATCATAAATAATCGGACAGGCGCCAACCTTTCCAAGCAGTTCTGCAGCTCCAATGCCGCTTTTTCCCGAACCAAATACAAGCACTTTTTTTGCTTTTAAATCCATTTCTGTATCCCCCCTGTTAAAATGCCATGAATGCGATCAGGCACATAACGGCAGTTACTATGGAGAATACAGCTACTACTCTTGTCTCTGACCAGCCGCAAAGCTCAAAATGATGATGGATCGGAGCCATCTTAAAAATCCTCTTTCCATGGGTAGCCTTAAAATATGTCACCTGGATCATAACAGACAGCACTTCCACAAGATAAATGATTCCTACCAGAAGGATAAACAGCGGCATCTGAAGCACATAGGCAGTTCCTGCCACAAATCCTCCAAGAGCCAGCGAACCGGTATCTCCCATAAAGATCTTTGCCGGATATACATTAAACAGAAGGAATCCCATCAGTCCGCCTACCACTGCACAGGTAACAGGTTCTATACCGCTTTTTGTGCCGATTGATACAACGGTAAAAAACACTGCAACGATCAAAGTAACACTGGATGCCAGTCCGTCCAGCCCGTCTGTAAAGTTTACACCGTTGACTGTTCCGATCACTGCAATAAACAAAACAGGAATTGCCAGAATCCCCAGATTCAGATAATGTCCCGGCCAGAAAGGGATCAGCATATTCAATGAGATATCTGTATAATTGAGCAGATAGAACACAAAAATACCTGTTACAATTACCTGGAGAAGAAATTTCTGCCATGGCAGAAGACCGTCGGAACGTCTCAGTACTACCTTCAGATAATCATCAAGAAATCCGATAATTCCAAATCCCAATGTCAAAAACAGGATTGGAATAATGGATGGATAGTCCTTTACATAAAACAAAGATGTAACCACTGCTGCGATCAGGAAGATGATTCCTCCCATAGTAGGCGTCCCGGCTTTTTTCAAATGGGACTGCACTCCCTCAACTCGTTCTGTCTGTCCCATTTTGAGTTTTCTCAAAAAAGGAATGATCACCGGTCCCAGAACCAGACTGATGGCAAAAGAAACCAGAACCGGGATTATAACTTGATAATTCATCCTTACACCTCTTATCATTCTTTCGTTTTTTATGTTTTACAACATAAACAGTATAAAGCTTTTTAAAGAATTTATCAACTGTTACTGTTCACATTAGCTGTTATCCTCCTGGGTTTTCACAGCTGTTTTTTTGATTCCCAGATAAGGAAGCACGTTTTCAAAGATACTCCTGACTACCGGAGCCGCAATAGTCCCTCCATAGTAGATACCTTTTGGATCATGGATAATACACAGTGCCAGCACCCTTGGCTCATCTGCCGGCGCAAATCCAAGAAAGGATGAAATATATCTGTTGGCACTTCTTGGAAGTGTCTGGGATGTAGCTGTTTTCCCTCCAATAGAATATCCAGGCACCGCTGCATTTCGTCCGGAGCCCTGAGAAACCACCGTTTCCAGAATATCTCTTACCTTTTTTGAAACGTCTTCGGATACGATTCCGGTTTTAGAAGAATATGAAAGCTCCTTTACAGAATTTCCGTCTTCACTCTGAACAGCCACTCCAAAATGAGGGGTAACCCTGTTGCCTCCATTGATCAAAGAGCTGACCGTTGCAGCCAGCTGGATGGGAGTAATCTGAAAAGACTGTCCGAAGGCTACTGTAGCAAGCTCTACATTTCCCATATTCTCCATTTTATGCATGATCGTTCCTGCCTCTCCCGGAAGATCGATCCCTGTTTTTTCCATCAGCCCAAACTGCCGGAAATACTGATAATATTTTTGCACTCCCAGCCTGAGTCCTACTTCAATAAAAACAGGATTGCAGGAATTCTGAGCTCCTTCTACAAAATTCTGGGATCCATGTCCTCTTCGATTTGCGCAGTGGATTCTTCTGTCATCAACCAGCTTATATCCCGGGCAGTAAAAATGATCTTCCAGAGAAACCACTCCCTCCTGAAGCCCTGCTGCCATTGTAATGATCTTAAATGTAGACCCAGGCTCATAGGTATCGTTCAGACAGGGGTTTCTCCACATCTGATTCAGCATTTCCTGAGCTTTCTGAGTACTCATAGAAGAAACGTCTTCTCCTGTATTCAGAACAAAAGGATCGTTCAGATTAAATTCCGGCACATTGACACATGCATAGATTTCTCCATTCTGAGGATTCATCAGGAGAACAGACACTCTTTCCGCCTGTTTTTCTTCCATTACTTTCAGAGCCGCCTGCTGAACAAATTCCTGAATACTGATATCCAGGCTTAGTCTGAGATCATCTCCTTTTTCCGGTTCCACCCGGCTTTCCCCTATTTCATCGATTTCTACTCCTCTTGCGTCTGTAGTAGTCAGTATTTTTCCCGGAGTGCCCCTTAAAACATCCTCATATTCTACTTCCAGTCCGATAATTCCCTGATTGTCTCCTCCTGTAAATCCCAGAACTCTGGATGCCAGTGTATCATATGGATAATATCTTTTATAATCTTCATCTACCTTCACCCCTTCCAGACCTGCTCTTCGTATGATATCTCCTGTCTCTTTGTCTACATTTGTTCTGATTCTTTCAATAGAAGATATTTTTTCCACCTTTTTTCTTATATTCTCTTCCGATATCCCCAGCTCTGCCGAAAGCAGTCGTATCACTTTCTCCGGATCTTTTACCTGGCTGTGAATTACTGATACAGTACAGACCGTTTTGTTATCTGCCAGTACTTTTCCATTTGCATCCAGGATCCTTCCTCTGGCCGCCTTGATATCCCGTTCCCTCTCATGCAGTTCCTCTGCCTTTTCATAATAATGATCAGAACGAAAGCCCATCAGCCACACTAATCTCCCCATAAGTCCCACAAGCATCCCTGCACACATAAGAAAGACTACCCATACTTTCTTTTTATGGAATGTCATATTTTTTTTCATAAAAAAGCCCCACAGAGATCATCATAAAAATATATGATGTTTCTCTGCAGGGTATGTCCTTTCTATGACAGGAATCCGGAATTTTTATTCCAGCCCTGCCTCTTCATTGGTAAGCCCTTCGCTTTCCATATTATTTCCGTCTACCGGATCTTCATCACTTTCCGGCGGCGCCGGCGCTGCCGGATTAGATACTGCATCCCCAACTGACTCACCGCTTTCTGCAGAAGGAAGCGTTTCTCCGGAAAAAGTTTCCATATTCTGGGATTTGATGTACTCACCGTTTTCGTCAACTTTTCTCTGGCCCTCTTCATTAAGAAGGTATCCTTCCTCATCTACCCGGTTGCCTTCCATATCAATAAGGTTGCCTTCTGCATCTACAAGATTTCCGGCCTCATCCACGCTTCCTCCGGAAATATCCTCCAGTACTCCCTCAAAGCCTTCCCACAGCTCTGTTTCCGGAACAGCTCCATTTTCGGCCTCATCCGGCTCAATATTCATATAAGGAAGAAGTTCCGACAGAATACCCTGGGCAATATACTGAGGATATTTACTGTCTGCCTGGTTTTCTGCATTTGGTTCGTCAACTACCACATACAGTACA
>URWL01000188.1 GCA_900551465.1 uncultured Blautia sp.
TTACTAAAAGAAAGGAAAAGGTGATGTTTTAGCTTCTATAAACATCATACAAGAAGAATATGGGCAAAGAATATTGGGAAGACAAGCACTATTCGTTTTTCAGCAACAGAGAATGCGAATATTTTCCATGCCATAAAGGGGCAGATCCGGAAAATTTTAACTGTTTGTTCTGTTACTGTCCGCTGTATGCTCTTGGAGATAAGTGCGGAGGAAACTTCCGCTATACGGAGAATGGAATAAAGGACTGCACCAACTGCCAGCTGCCTCATAAAAGAAAAAATTATGGCTATGTTACGGGAAAGTATCAGGAGCTGGCGGAGATGATGAGAAAGATAAAGGATTCTGAGTAGCTCAGAATCCTTTTTTTAGCTGTGTGTCTGCAGAAAGACCTTCAGTTTCGGAAGCTGATTGTTCAGGATCAGGCTTTCCGGAAACATTTCTTTATGTACAAACTCAGAAGCACAGGTGAAATCTCCGATATGTTCTGCTCCATGGCTGTCGCTGGAAAGCAATACAGGAATCTGGTATTTTCGGCAGCAGCGGAGGATTTCCCGGTTGTTTGCACGAGTGTCTCCCCGGTAACCATAAGGAGCTAATGAGGCTTCGTTGATCTCAAATGCAGTCTGGTATTCTTTTGCCGCTTTTGCGATCTGGTCATAATCCACAGGAAACTGTGGATTGTCACAGTGACCAAGAACCTTTACATGTGGATTTTTCATGGCATTGATATATGCCTTTGTGTTCTCTTCTATAGTTCCGCTTTTATAATTCTGTGCGTGCATACTGGCAATGGCATAGTCCAGTCTGGAGAGAAGCTCTTCGTCCAGGTCGGTATGCCCTTCTTTATCCAGGATGTTCAGTTCGATTCCATATAATAATTCCAGACCAAAGCGTTTTTTTGGAGAAAAAGTCAGGCTTCGGAAATAGGAAGGTGTCCCTGCTGCCAGTGTGGCGGGACCATGATCCGTAATGCCCAGAAGTTTCAGGCCTTTTCTGGAGGCGCTTTTTGCCATATCAGAGATTGTGCAGTCGGTTCCGTGACCGCTTGCAATGGAATGGGTGTGAATATCAGAAAGATACATAAACTGCTCCTTTCCGCCCGGGATCTGCCGGGACAGATAAATTTCAGAAAATCTGGTTTCAGTATGGCAGGTATGGATGGAGATGTCAATGGGTGTTTTGTCGAATGAAAAAGATAGAAGTATAAGTAATGGCGTGATATAATAGCCATATAGGATTCCTATGTAAAACTGGAGGACGGAAGCTGTACGATCTTTTTGAATACAAAGGGAAAGAATGATGCAGAGGTGCCGCCGGAACTGGTCAGGTTCTTAAAATTTGTAACGGCCGGTCTTGAGGAAAGTGAGAGGGATTTTCAGGATGAACTGGTAAGCAGATTTCAGAAAACCATCCGCGAGATCAAGACAGACCGGGAAATAGGAGAACGCTATATGATATTTGAAGAAATGCTGCGTGAGGAAAAACAGGAAGGCAGACTTGAGGCGACACAGGAAAGTGTTTTAGAATTTCTTGAAGAATTGGGAGAAATTCCCTGTGAACTGCAGGAGAAAATTCAGAATCTTGAAAGCCTTGAAGTCCTGAAGGTTTTGCTTAAACTGGCTGCAAGAGTGGATTCTCTGTGTGCATTTGAAGAAAAGGCAGAAATTTATTTTAATACAAAAGATAAAAAGTAAGAAATCGGCGATCTGTCTGTATCGCCAGAATCATTCTGTCCTTGTGCCTTTTCAGGCGCAGGGGTCTGTAAAAGCTCTTAACAGAGCGTCTTACTGATTCAGTAAAATGTCAATCAGAAAATTTTGACAAATAACAACTGTTTTTCTGCTTTCGAGACTTTTCTGCCCGTAAGAGCTACATTTCTGGTAAAATGAATGTAGAGTATAGAGTATAGCAGGAAGGTGAAAAGGAAAGATGACAGAAGAGAAAAGAACGGTAGGAAATCTGATTCGCTCTATCAGAGAAAAAAGGAAGATAACCAGAGAGAAACTAAGTCTTGGACTTTGTTCGGTAACAACACTTACGCGATACGAGCTGGGAGAGCGGATTCCGGATAAATTTATGGCAGACGCCATTCTGGAACGTATGGGGCAGATTCCCTTCCGATATGAGTTTATAGGCTCTGAACAGGAATTTCAGTTTCGGATGATGAGAAATCACATTGAGAAGCTGCAAAATAAGGAACGGGAAAAAGCTTTATTTTTGATTGAGGAATACAGGAATCTGATAACAGAAAAAGACAGCTTGCATATGCAGTATTTATGTGTGAGAACGGCAGAAATCTTTGCTGTACAGGGAAATATTCAAAGGGCAGAAGAAGTTTATCGGAGAGCTTTTGGGTATACAGAGCTGCCCGTAAGCGGAGATAAATTAGAAAAAAGATTTTTGACAGAATGTGAGATCAGCTGTGTGTATGGGTTGGCTGAGAGCTTGCTTCAGCAGAATAAGATGGAAGAGGCGTTGTTTCTGTATACAGGAATGAAGCAATATCTGGACAGAAATTTCTGGGATTACAGGAAAAAACAAAAATATTATCCTCAGATTTTATATAGATTAGCACAAAAAGAGATATCGGATCTTAATACCGGAAAAGCATACAGACATCTTACAGAAGCCGTAAAACTGCTGATGGAAAGCTATCAGAGCCTTCATCTTAGAGAAATATGCGAATTACTTCAGGATGTAGAGAAGATGATTCCAGGGAAAGAAAAAGAGCCGGAACAGGATGAGTTTATAACTGTGTTAAAAATTCTGGAAACGGAAAAGAATGGAAGTATTACAGAAGAGGGGATAGAATTATGGGAGAGTACAGCAAGGCAGCTGTTATAAAATATACACGTAAAGCAACTGGCATGACGCAGGAAGAACTGTCAGAGGGAATCTGTGAACCGGTAACCATTTCACGATATGAAAATGGACTGTTGAATCCTTCTGATGACAAGTTTATACGTCTGATGCAAAAAATGGGAGAAAGTGGGTATACCTGTCTGTTTCCTCTGCATTGTGAAATGGCTGATCTGCAAAAAGAAATGGAAAAAATGCTGAGTTTGCTGGAAAGAGCCGACTGGGATGAAGTGGAAAATCAAAAGAGAAGAATGGAACAGGAATTTCAATTGTCCCTGGATTATTCGGAAAACCGACAGTATTTAAAAAGAATCGAAGTGATTGTAAACTACAAAAAAGGACGGATCCGCGTACAGGAAGCAATCGAACAGTTGAAGGAAGCACTTCATGAAACGTTAAAGATCAGAGAACCGGAAGATTTACCCATTCGCAGAATTCTCAGTGAAACAGAAATACTAATTGTGTATAATCTTGCAACGTATTATGAAGCTTATGGAGATCGCGAAAAAGCACTAAGGATTTATCATAGACTGGATCAGTATTTTAAAAGAGAAGATATGGTTAATGATTATAAACCGCGATATTTGGTTTATGTTGGTTATTCTAATATATTAGGGCTTTCGGGAAAATATGACGAAAGTATAGCAATCTGTAAGAGAGAAATTGAGCTCCTGAGAGAAAAAGGCATATTAAATTATCTGTATAATTTCTATTATAATATTGGGTGGAATATCAGTAAGAAAATAGAACATAGTTTAGAAAAGAAAGAACGGATACGGGATGCAAGGTGTTATGTCTGGCTGGCATATCATTTATGCAAAGCGTATCCGGAAAATAAGAACAATTTGAAAATAATATTAGAATTTTATAATGAAATGAATTAAGAGGGATCTTCTAAATTGCAATAGGGTATAATTTCTTCAGAAGATTCTGTTTCAGGAGCGTTTTCCTCGGTACTTGTATCTGTAGGGGGCGTTTCTGGAGCAGATACAGAGCTGGCAGAAACAAATGTCATGGTGAGCATCAATGTGCAGATAAATAGCTTTACTTTTTTGAAATTCATATAATTATATCCTTTCTTAAATTTATTTATTTTATTATAGATATATTTTGCTATAGAACACCATAACGTAACCGGTACAAAATGATTTATACCGGTTACGTTATGGTGTTTGTTTAATTTAAAGGTTAAAATAAATTACATGATATGAGAGCGCTTGCGCGAGAGGAGGTGAAAAGATGAAAGAAAAGGAATCAAAGATGGAAAAAGAAGAAATCTATTTTCTTGAAGATGTTACTGACGATGACTTTCAGGAAGAAGGATTAAAACCTGTAATGACACATACTAAGTCTCATTCAGGTTAACGTGCTTTAAGCGAACAAGCCAATGCTAAACTGAAGAGTTTTCGGCATTGGCTTGTTTGCAAAAACAAGTAATATGGCATTGGAAGATAACATTTAAATACAATTCTATAATAGAAAGAAGGAAAAGATATGACAGAGTTGGAGATTGCTAAGAAAGCATTGAATGCTATATCTGTTTGTGAAAATAATCCTGACACAGATCGTAGAGCATGCAATTTTGCGGTTGAAAATATGTTTAAAGTCCAGGAAAAGAATCATATAACTCTAGATTCCCCCATTCAAATATTGTGGAAAATAACTGGAAAGTGTAATTCTAATTGCGTACATTGTTGGGCTTCATTAGGATATAGCCATGAGAGAAAAGAATTGTTAAAAGTGGCGGAGGAGATTGCACAATTAAATGTAATGATGGTTTCAATCTCCGGAGGAGAACCCTTTTTATGTAAAGATATATTTGATATATTGTCTGTGCTAAAGTCTAAAAATATTATAGTCGAAATAATGTCTAATGGTTCGTTAATTACAGAAAATATAGCCTGTAAATTGTCAAAAATTTTG
>URWL01000189.1 GCA_900551465.1 uncultured Blautia sp.
ATGGCACTTATTACCTGTGCCATTGCAAATAATGGGGTGGTGATGAAACCTTATCTGATCGATCAGGTAGTAAATAATACAGGAGAGCATGTAAGCACTACACAGCCGGAGGCTTATAAACGTATTATGACAAAAAACGAAGCCACTATGCTGGGAGAGCTGATGAAAGATGTTGTAGAGTACGGTACGGCGTCGGCTCTTTCGGGACAGGGCTATACGGCCGCTGGAAAAACAGGATCTGCAGAATATGATGAGTATGGTTCCAGTCATTCCTGGTTTGTGGGATACTCTAATGTGGACGATCCGGATCTGGCTGTGGCTGTGATCGTAGAGGGCGGCGGAACAGGAAGTGAGGCTGCTGTACCGATCGCATCACAGATCTTTAACGCATATTATTATTGATATATTCTGTATGGCAGAACAAATTCTTGCCAGTTTACTGAAAAAGAGTTATACTATATCCAGTTATATATAATTCACACGCGATACAGGAGGAAATTGCAGATGATAGAAGCAACAAGCTGTGGCGGTGTGGTAATTTATCGTGGTAAGATACTGGCTTTATATAAGTCTTACAAAAACAGATATGAAGGCTGGGTATTGCCAAAAGGGACTGTTGAGCCGGGAGAGACCCATATTCAGACGGCGCTTCGGGAGGTCAGAGAAGAAGCAGATGTCAGAGCCTCTGTTGTGAAATATATTGGCAAAAGCCATTATAATTTTACTGTTCCAGAGGATATGGTCACAAAAGAAGTACATTGGTACCTGATGACGGCAGATAATTATCATAGCAAACCTCAGAGAGAAGAGTTTTTTGTAGATTCCGGATATTATAAGTTTCATGAGATCTACCACCTTCTTCGATTTTCTAATGAAAAACAGATTGTGGAAAAGGCCTATCAGGAATATCTGGAATTACGGAGTCAGGGACTCTGGGGCAAAAAGTAGCAGGGTTGTGTTTTGACGCAGCCCTGTTTAGATTTACATAGAAAGGGGAATCCTGTTAATGCTGAAATGGTTGGACGACTATTATATCGGGGAAACTGTCCGGAATGCGGAAGAGATACGGCAAAAGCTGGATCAGGGGAAATTGGTTCCGGGAATTTATCTTTTGACCCTTTCTGTAAATCCTCATAATATTTTAGAGATTGTTCCGGCAGTTACTTTGTTTCAAAAAACAGCTGCCCGTATATGCCCGGAGATTGTCGGGGTAGCAAAAGGCATAGACGAGGCAATGGAGCTTGTTCGCTCTATTGTACAGACCGTTTATGAAGAGACAGGGGACGTGCAGGTAGAAAAATATATAAAAAACAGGTGAAGGCATGTTACATATTTTATGGATGCTGATCAAGTGGATATTGATTCTTCTAGGGGTTTTTCTGGGGCTGCTGCTGTTTCTGCTGCTTCTGATCCTGTTCTGTCCAGTCAGGTATGAGGGCAGGGCGGCAAAGGAAGGCGTGCCTTTTCGCGAGACAGAGGCTGCAATAAAAGTAAGCTGGCTTTTCAGGGGAATTGCTTTTTCGGTGAGGTACAAAAATGGATCCGGATACCAGGAACTAAAGATTTTTGGTGTACCTGTTCTTTCCCTTCTGAAGAAATACCGGAATAAGAAGAATGCTTCTCAAAAAAGAGCAGAAAAAAATGAAACCAGAATACAGGAGCCTGCAGAACAGGAGAAACCAGAACAGGCTCTTGAGAACTCTGCAGAAGAAACTTTGGATCCTGCTCCGTTTATAGAAGATGAGGAAAAAAGATTCGAAAGTACTGCAGAGAAACAGGATTCTGAAAAAAAACAGAATAAAATAGCAAAAATATGGGAGACACTAAAAGACATATGGGAAAGATGCAAAAGTATCCCAAATATCTTTCACAGAATTTCGTTAACAATCAAAGGAATCTGTGATAAAATAGACTGGTGGAAGGCTTTTTTTCAGCATCCCAGAACAAAAGCAGGGATCACATATGCAAGAGAAAAAGTAAGCAGGCTGCTGAGACATGTGTTCCCTGGGAAGATCAGCGGACATGTGGATTTTGGAAGTGAGGATCCTTCTGTGACAGGAACCGTGCTTGCTTTATTAGGGATGACTATGCCGTTGCATCAGAACAGGATTGAGTTCGTTCCTGTATTTGAGAACAGAAATCTTCTGGAAGGAAATGTGACAGTAAAGGGACGTATTTATTGTATTGTTCCGGTTGTTATACTTTTGAAGTTATATTTTAATCAGGATATTAAATACATCATTAGAAGATGGAAACATAAGGAGGTCTGAATATGGCAAACGAAAATAATTTTAAGGATACGGTGAATTCTCTCTTTAAAGGACTGGACAGCTTTATTTCTGCTAAAACTGTGGTTGGAGAGGCGATACATGTGGGAGATACTATCATCCTTCCGCTTGTGGACGTAGCTTTTGGTGTAGGTGCAGGAGCCTTTGAAGGTGACAAGAAAAGCAACGGCGGCGGTGGAATGACCGGAAAGATGACACCAAGCGCAGTCCTTGTGATCCAGAATGGAAGCACCAGACTGGTAAATATTAAAAATCAGGACGGACTGACAAAGGTTCTTGATATGGTGCCGGATTTTGTGGATCGATTTGCTTCTGGAAAAAATTCCTATGAGTCAGAGGGAACAGAAGTTTAAGTGCCGGATCGGACAGGAGAAAACAGTGTTCCTGGAAGTCTTTTCTGCATAAGATAGTATAGACCAAAGAGAAAGAGGTTACAGATTGTGGGAAGACTTCTGGGACTGATGCTGTTCTGCATTGGAATAGGAATGGTGATAGGAATGCTGATCGCGGAAAGCGCGGTAATTGTAATAGCAGCAGGTCTGTGTCTGCTGTGCGGATATCATTTATTCTGCAGATAAAAAATTCCCCACGCGGTTGCGAGGGGAATTTTTAAATTTTTTGAATATTATGCTCTTTCAACTTTTCCGGATCTCAGACAAGAAGTACATACATACATCTTTTTAGCTCCGCCTGTAGCAGTCTTAACTTTTACAGACTTAACATTGGATTTCCACATTTTATTGGATCTTCTATGGGAATGACTTACATTATTTCCGAAATGAGCTCCTTTTTCGCAAATTGCGCACTTAGCCATGACAGCACCTCCTTGACGCTTTTTTTCAACAGGTTTTATTTTAACAGAAGAAATCACCTTTTGCAAGCAAAAAAAGGAAAAATATAAAAATAATATTCCTTTTTCCGGGAAAAGAGGTTATAATACATACATATTAAAAAATTGGAGGTACCTATATGAATGGACGTATAGATTCCGGACTTGGACAGATAGTCATTGATACCGATGTAATTGCAACCTATGCCGGAAGTGTGGCAGTGGAATGCTTTGGTATTATTGGTATGGCTGCAGTCAGCATGAAAGATGGTCTTGTGAAACTGCTTCACAGAGACAGCCTGAAGCATGGCATCAGTGTAGTGGTCACAGAAGAAAATAAAATCCGTCTGAATTTCCACGTTATTGTGGCATACGGTATCAATATCAGCACGATCGCAGACAACCTTGTCAGCAATGTGAAATACAAGGTAGAAGAATTTACCGGTATGGAAATTGAAAAGATCAACATCTATGTGGAAGGTGTACGTGCAATAGACTAAGTCAGAGGAGGAACTTGTGGTGAGTATAAAAACCATAGATGCGAAAATACTGTCCAGAATGTTTCTGGCAGGAGCCAGAAATCTGGAAGCAAAAAAAGAATGGATCAACGAATTAAATGTATTTCCTGTTCCGGACGGAGATACAGGAACCAATATGACAATGACAATCATGTCGGCAGCTTCAGAAGTAAGTGCTCTGGAAAATCCCGACATGGAGACACTGGCGAAAGCGATCTCATCAGGTTCTCTGCGTGGAGCCAGAGGAAATTCAGGTGTTATCCTTTCCCAGCTTTTACGTGGTTTTACCAGAAGTGTAAGGAAATCAGAGGTGCTGGATGCGTCTGCGATTGCCGCTGCCATGGAACGGGCTGTAGAAACCGCTTATAAGGCAGTTATGAAGCCAAAGGAAGGAACCATTCTCACTGTTGCAAAAGAAGCGGCTTTAAAGGCAGTGGAGATTGCCCCGGAAGCAGAAGAGCTTCAGCCGTTTTTTGATGAAGTGTTTGCTCATGCAGAAGAGACTCTTGCCAGAACGCCGGAAATGCTTCCAGTGCTGAAAGAAGCTGGTGTAGTGGATTCCGGCGGTCAGGGACTCCTGGAAGTGATGAGAGGAGCCATTGACGGCTTTATGGGAAAAGAAATTGATTATTCTGTTTTTGAGAAAAGCAGCAGTCCGTCTGTAACTAAGATCTCCCCTCAGGCAGAGGCAGACATTAAATTCGGATATTGTACAGAGTTTATCATTCTTCTTGAATCCCCGGTTTCCGAAGAGGAAGAGCATAAATTTAAAGAATTTCTGACTTCTATTGGTGATTCTATTGTTGTGGTAGCTGATGAGGAGATCATTAAGGTACATGTTCATACGAATCATCCGGGACAGGCAATCGAACGTGCTTTAACCTATGGTGCTCTTTCGCGTATGAAGATTGACAATATGAGGGAAGAACATCAGGAAAAACTGATCAAAGATGCTGAGAAGCTTGCAAAAGAACAGGAAGAAGCAGAAAAGCTTCCGCCTAAAGAAGCCGGATTTATCGCTGTTTCTGCCGGAGAGGGTCTTACAGAGATCTTCCGTGAGCTTGGAGTAGATTACCTTATTGAAGGTGGTCAGACGATGAATCCAAGTACAGAAGATATGCTCAATGCTATT
>URWL01000190.1 GCA_900551465.1 uncultured Blautia sp.
CTATTACGTTCCGCCTTACAGAATGTACAACGGAAGAACTTCAGGAGCTTCAGACAATCCTGGATCATCAGGCTGTTTTGAATGCTATCAGCAGAGGAACTCCTGAAGAAAAAGAAAATTTGATTTCTATTGCTTCTGAACTTATGGAAAAATATTCTCATAATATATACAGTCATACCTTGGACTACAGTTTCCATACAAAATTATATGAAATGGGAAGAAATAAATCGATTCATCAGGTGATACAGGGAGTACGTGATACCCGCTTTATACAAAGAGAAAATGAAGACGGGGAAAATGATTCTATTTGGCTGGAAACCGTTCCCCAGCATCTGCAGCTGGCACAGGCCATTTCACAATCTAATACCCCTGCAGCACTGGCTGCTATTGATGAGATTCTGGAACATGGTTTTTCTCTTATTAATCATTCAAAATAATAAAAAACAGCAGATAGATCCCTTTTTCAGGATTTATCTGCTGTTTTCGCTTTTATAATTCTTTTCCTGTCAGTTCGACGTATTCGTCGTAATTATCTCCGCCCTTTTTGATCTTAGCAATACCAAATCCGGTAAATCCCCAGATAATGGCAAAAATCACACCTGTATAGCAGAGACATGCCCATGGTGCATACTGTGCAGTAGGTACACCCAGAGTAGATGTCATGTAGACACCTGCAAGGGACCATGGCACAAGTGGTTCCACCACAGTGATACTGTCTTCCAGAGTACGGGAAAGATTCTTGGTTTCCAGTCCTCGTTTGATATACTCTCCGCGGAACAGTCCTCCGATCATCAGGAAGGTTACAGATGCTTCTCCGATAACAGTAATGATGATGATTCCCAGAAGAGTTGTTACGGTAATAAGCTGTCCGGTTCCGTGGATGTGCTTCATGATATGACTGAGAATTACATCCAGACATCCGGAAACAGTCAGGGCTCCAATAAAGCCAAAGGCACAGAATGCCATTAATGCAGTGTTCATCATAGAGGACATACCACCTCTTTGAAGAAGATTAGGTACTTCCTGTACGATTCCCGCAAGGTCAATGGATGGATTGGTAAACATTTCCATCTTGAAACCGCCTACCATACTTGCAGCACAAGTCTGGAAAGAAAATCCCTGAACTGTCATGGCAATGATTACTGCAACTGCAGAAGAAATCATCATAACAGGGATTGTAGGTTTTTTAAGAAGAGAGCCTGCAATAACGATAACCGGAGGCATCAGAAGCAAAAGTCCCATAGGCATACTCAGATCAAAGAGTTTTGCAAGTGTACTGATGATGGAATCTACCTGTGAGATCTCGCCGCTTCCTGCAAAGGAAATACCTGCGATAACATATACGATACAGCTGATGATAAATCCCGGAATCGTAGTATAAAACATGTGTCCGATATGCTTATACAGATTAGTTCCGCTGGCGATAGCAGACATATTGGTACTGTCTGAAAGAGGAGACATTTTATCCCCGAAATATGCTCCGGCTACAATAGCACCTGCTACAGCAGGAAGCGGAGCACCCATGCCGGCTGCAACACTCATAAGTGCGGCTCCGACTGTTCCGGCAGCTCCCCATGAGGTTCCGGTGCTGACAGAAAGGATAACAGTAACCAGGAAAGAGGTTACAATGATAAATTTCGGATTGATGATCTGTAGTCCAATGTATACCAGGAATGGAATTGTTCCGCTGACGATCCATGCTCCGATCATAAGTCCTACGGTGATCAGGATCATGATGGCAGGAAATGCTTTTCCCAGTTTTTCTACAATCTCATTTTCTACATCCTTCCAGGTATAGCCAAGGAAGAGACAAAGAATAATGGTAAATGCTGCGCAGATCAAAAGAAGGATTTTAATATCCACTTTAAAAATGATTAGTCCTAAAAATAAAACTACAAACATAAACACCAGGGGCAGAAGTGCAAGTCCAAGCCCAGGAGTCTTTTTTTCTCTGGTATTTTCTCCCATAATTATGTCCTCTCAATCAGATTTTATCAAGAGCCTGTGAAAGATCTTCGATGAGATTTTCCGCTCCTTCAAGACCGCAGTGCAGTCGTACAATGCTTCTGTTCAGATTGTGGAAAGCCTGTTCCTCTTCTGACCAGTTATAGGTATAGGCAATAGCGAGACTTTCAAATCCACCCCAGGAGCAGCCGCGTTCAAAAATCTTCAGGCTGTCAACAAATTTTGCTGTATCCTCAGCGGAACCATCAATCTCAATACTCATAAGACCGCATTCACCTTTTTGCTGCTTACGGGCAAGTTCATATTGTGGATGAGATTTCAGTCCGGTGAAATATACATGTTTTACCTTCGGGTGATTTTCCAGAAATTCGGCTACTTTCATAGCAGTTTCGTAATGTCTCTGCATGCGGACATCAAGTGTGCGAAGTCCTCTGATGGCCAGCCATGCTTCCATAGGTCCAAGGACACCGCCAAACCAGTCTCTCTGTACCATGATCTTCTGCATAAATTCTTCGTCTTTGGAGATCAGTACACCACCGATCAGATCGCTGTGTCCTCCAATGTATTTTGTCATGGTATGCATTACAATATCGATTCCCATATCAAGTGGTTTCTGGAAGACCGGTGTAGAATAGGTGTTGTCGATATAGGTTTTGATGCCATGCTCATGAGCCAGTTTTGCCACACCTTCAAGGTCAACAACAGAAAAGATAAGTGTGGACGGACTTTCCAGAATGATCATATCAGTTTCCGGGCGGATGGCTTCCTCGAAGTCTTTCAGCTCGGTGCCATCTACATAGGTTACGCTGATTTCCATTTTTTCTTTCAGGAAATCATTGAGAAGATGCTGTACAGGACCATAGCTTGCCTTCATACAGATCACGTGGCTTCCTGTTTTACATACTGCAAGGATAGCAGCTGCACAGGCAGCCATTCCGGCAGAAAAAACAACAGCTCTGCTTCCATGTTCAAGAGCAGCCATTTTTTTCTCAAGAATGGTTACAGTAGGATTGGATGCCCTTCCGTAATAATATTCATCCTTAAAGATATCCACTGCAAAATAATCATCAACAGAATCAAATACATGAAGAGAATTCATAAAAATAGGGGGTGTGACCGATTTCATATATTTTGACGGATCTTCTCCCACATGGGTCATTGCCAGTAAATCCTGATTGTCTGTCATGATAATTCCTCCTTTTGGTATAGTGGTTCATTGGTTGAACCAATTTATGAGCATATTATGGACTTAGTGCATATTTTTGTCAATATAGAAAAGACAAACCTTATATTTTTGTGAAAAACATATAAAAACTATGAGGGAAATTTGTACAATATTTTGTTTGAAAATGATAAGTATCAGCATTAGGTTTCTGTATTTTAGAAAGGTATGTGGAATCTTCTTGCGGCAGCTTCTGCTTTTATGATAGAATACAGATGCTTTACACACAATAAAAACAGGAGGTACTGAAGATTGTTTTCAGGAATTATTGAAGCATACGGCAAGGTCGTAAGTGTGCTGAGCAACTGGATGTACAGTTATATTCTGATCATCCTGCTGGTTGGAGCGGGAATCTATTTTACTGTAAGAACAAAAGGAATCCAGTTCCGTGCATTAAAAGAAGCGATCCGGGTGGTTATGGAGCCAAAGGAAGATGAAAAATCAATTTCTTCTTTTCAGGCGCTGATGATTTCTACCGCATCCAGAGTAGGAACCGGAAATATTGCGGGGATTTCAACTGCCCTTTGTATCGGAGGTCCGGGCGCTATGTTCTGGATGTGGCTGACTGCACTTCTGGGAAGTGCGTCTGCGTTTATTGAAAGTTCACTGGCTCAGATTTATAAAAGAAAGGCGGCAGACGGAAGCTCTTATGGAGGACCGGCTTATTATATTCAGGCTGTTCTGAAAAAAAGATGGCTGGGTATTGTGTTTGCGTCTGTTCTTATTGTGACCTACATGGGCGGTTTCAATATGGTAGCCTCCTTTAATATTTCAGATTCTTTTCGGAGATATAGTTTTTATCAGCCGGGGACGACACCGTTGGTGGTAGGGGTGATTCTGGCGCTGATCTTTGGTATCTGCATTTTTGGAGGAAGCAAACGTATTTCCAGGATCACGGAGGTGATCGTTCCTCTGATGGGGATTTTTTATATTGGAGTTTCTCTTTTTATTGTTATCACACATTTGAATCTTCTTCCCGGAGTGATCGCGTCAATTTTTAAAGGCGCATTTGATCTTTCGGCTATTTTTGGCGGATTTGCAGGATCTGCGATCATGCAGGGAATCAAAAGAGGGCTGTTTTCCAACGAAGCCGGTGTAGGCTCCGCGCCAAATGCCTCTGCTTCCGCAGGCGTATCTCATCCGGCCAAACAGGGACTGGTTCAGATGCTTTCTGTTTATATTGATACGATTGTGATCTGCAGCGCTACCGGTTTTATGCTGCTTTGTTCCGGAGTTGCGCCGGAAAACGGAATTGCAGGAATGCCTTATGTTCAGGAGGCTGTTGCAGGATCACTGGGAAGCTTTGGAAGTGTGTTTATAACAGTGGCATTGTTTATGTTTGCATTTACGACGCTGATTGGAAACTTTTATTATGCGGAAATGGGACTTCGCTATATCTGTGATAAGACTCCGGGAAAGGCTCTTCTGAATACGTTCCGGGTGGCGGCAGCACTGATTGTATGCCTGGGGGCTACCATGGATTTCAGTGTGGTATGGGATACGGCAGATGTTTTGATGGGGCTGATGGCGCTGATCAATCTTCCGGTGATCGTGATCCTGTCAA
>URWL01000191.1 GCA_900551465.1 uncultured Blautia sp.
AGAACCCGGATATCTTCTTCCAGGCAAGAGAAGCATGTAACCCGTATTACGATGCTCTTCCGGCAGTTGTACAGGAGTACATGGACAAAGTCAATGAGAAGATCGGAACAGACTACAAACTGTTCAACTACTATGGTGCTGAGGATGCAGAACATGTAGTTGTTGCTATGGGTTCTGTAAACGATACCATTGAAGAAACTATTGATTATCTTGCAGCAGCAGGCAAAAAAGTTGGTGTTGTTAAGGTTCGCCTTTACAGACCTTTCAGCGCAGAAGCTCTGATCGCAGCATTCCCTGCATCTGTAAAACAGATTACTGTTCTTGACAGAACAAAAGAGCCTGGTGCTCTTGGCGAGCCGCTGTGGTTAGACGTTGTTGCAGCTCTGAAGAACAGCCAGTTCAAGGATGTTCCGGTATTCTCCGGACGTTATGGCCTTGGCTCTAAAGATACAACTCCGGCACAGATCGTAGCTGTATTTGAGAACACAACAAAAGAGAAATTTACTCTTGGTATCGTTGATGACGTTACAAATCTTTCTCTTGAGACAGGCGCAGCACTTGTTACTACTCCGGAAGGAACAACAAACTGTAAATTCTGGGGTCTTGGCGCTGACGGTACTGTAGGAGCAAACAAAAACTCCATCAAGATCATCGGTGACAACACAGACATGTATGCACAGGCTTACTTTGATTATGACTCCAAGAAGTCAGGCGGTGTTACTATGTCCCACCTGCGTTTCGGTAAGAAACCGATCAAATCCACATACCTGATCCATACAGCAGACTTTGTTGCATGTCACAATCCTTCTTATGTGAACAAATACAACATGGTTCAGGAACTGGTAGACGGCGGTACATTCCTTCTGAACTGCCCATGGGATATGGAAGGACTTGAGAAACACCTTCCAGGTCAGGTGAAAGCATTCATCGCAAACCATGACATTAAATTCTACACCATCGACGGTGTTAAGATCGGTATCGAGACAGGCATGGGACCGACACGTATCAATACAATTCTTCAGTCCGCATTCTTCAAGCTTACAGGAATCATTCCTGAGGAGCAGGCAATCGACCTTATGAAAGCAGCAGCAAAAGCTACTTACGGACGTAAGGGTGATGACGTTGTTCAGAAGAACTGGGCAGCTATCGATGCAGGTGCAAAACAGGTTGTTGAGATCCAGGTTCCGGAAAGCTGGAAAGATGCTGAGGATGAAGGTCTTCATATGACTCATGCAGAAGAAGGAAGAGCAGACGTTGTTGATTTCGTTAACAACATCCAGGCTAAGGTAAATGCTCAGGAAGGTAATTCCCTGCCTGTATCTGCATTCAAAGATTATGTAGATGGTACTACTCCGTCCGGTTCATCCGCATACGAGAAACGTGGTATCGCTGTAAATATTCCGGTATGGCAGCCAGAGAATTGTATCCAGTGTAACCGTTGTGCATATGTATGTCCGCATGCAGTTATCCGTCCGGTAGCTCTTACTGAGGAAGAAGCTGCAAATGCACCGGAAGGTATGGTTACTCTGCCGATGACCGGTATGAAAGACTACAAGTTCACAATGACTGTTTCCGCTTATGACTGTACAGGCTGCGGTTCCTGTGCAAATGTATGTCCTGGCAAGAAGGGCGCTAAGGCTCTCGTTATGGAAAACATGGAAGCAAACGCAGGCGCACAGAAATTCTTTGATTATGGCGTACAGCTTCCGGTTAAAGAAGATGTGATCGAGAAATTCAAAGAGACAACTGTTAAGGGAAGCCAGTTTAAACAGCCGCTGCTTGAGTTCTCCGGAGCTTGTGCAGGATGTGGTGAGACACCATATGCGAAGCTGATCACTCAGCTTTTCGGTGACAGAATGTACATTGCAAACGCAACAGGATGCTCATCTATCTGGGGTAACTCTTCACCGTCTACACCATATACTGTAAATGCTAAGGGACAGGGTCCGGCATGGTCCAACTCTCTGTTCGAGGATAACGCTGAGTTTGGTTATGGTATGCTTCTTGCACAGAAAGCAATCCGTGACGGTCTGAAAGATAAAGTTGAGGCTCTTGCTGCAGCTACAGATAAAGACGATGTGAAAGCAGCTGCTCAGGAATGGCTGGATACATTCTCTGTAGGCGCTACAAACGGAACAGCTACAGATAAACTGGTAGCAGCTCTGGAAGCATGCGGATGTGATGCAGCTCAGGAAATTCTTGCACAGAAAGATTATCTGTCCAAGAAATCCCAGTGGATCTTCGGTGGTGACGGATGGGCTTACGATATCGGATTCGGCGGTGTTGACCATGTTCTTGCAAGCGGACGTGACATCAACGTTATGGTATTCGATACAGAGGTTTATTCCAACACTGGCGGACAGTCCTCCAAGTCTACACCGACAGGTGCAATCGCTCAGTTTGCTGCAGGCGGTAAAGAAGTGAAGAAGAAAGATATGGCTTCTATCGCTATGAGCTATGGCTATGTATATGTAGCACAGATCTCTATGGGCGCTGACTTCAACCAGACTGTAAAAGCAATTGCTGAGGCTGAGGCATATCCGGGACCGTCTCTGATCATTGCATACGCTCCATGTATCAACCATGGTATCAAGAAGGGTATGTCCAAGGCTCAGACCGAGGAAGAACTGGCAGTTAAGTGCGGATACTGGCACAACTTCCGCTTCAACCCGGCAGCAGAGAACAAGTTCACACTTGATTCCAAAGCTCCGAATATGGAAGACTATCAGGCATTCCTTGACGGTGAGGTTCGTTACAACTCTCTGAAACGTCAGAATCCTGAAAAGGCTGAAAGACTGTTTGCTAAGAATGAGGCAGAGGCTAAAGCTAGATATGAATATCTGAACAAACTCATCACTCTTTATGGAGCAGATGCTGAATAATTTCAGATCAGGGGCCGCGGTACAATATTGTACCGCGGCTTTTTTAGAGGAAATATTATTATGAAAATGAAAAAAAAGATTTCTACGGAAAGAAGAACAACATATTATCTGGTTTATACTCTTGCATTTGGCATTATTGCATTAATCCTTTATATGCATTTTTTTCTCAATGGAAAATCACTGATCTGGAGTCATGACGGAGTTCCTCAGCATTTAAATTCTCTGGCATATTATGGAGATTATCTGAGAGAGATACTGCAGCAGCTGTTTATAGAACACAAACTGGAAATCCCCATGTGGGATATGCATATAGGATATGGATCTGACATTCTGACAACGCTTCACTACTATGTAATTGGAGATCCGCTGACTTTATTGTCTGTGCTGGTGCCGGCAGACAAGACAGAGTATCTGTATGCTTTTTTGATATTTTTGCGGATTTATCTGGCAGGGATTACGTTTAGCAGATATTGCTTTTATCATAAAAATTCAAGCCAGGCGACCTTACTGGGATCTCTTGTTTATATTTTTGCAGGCTGGACAATTTATGCATCTATGAAGCATCCGTATTTTGCCAATCCCATGATCTATCTGCCGTTGATACTTCTTGGAATTGATAAGATATACAGGAAAGAAAAGCCCTATGTATTTATCTGGTCGGTGGCTCTTGCCGGAGTATCAAATTTTTATTTCTTTTATATGCTGGGAATCTTTATGGTGCTTTATGCAGCATTTGATTATTTTGTAGTATTTACTGATAAACAGGAAAGAAAACTTTTATGTATTGGTAAATGGCTGGCTGTTTTTGTAGGATATTCGATGATCGCAGTACTGTTGGCTGCTGTGATCCTTCTTCCGGTGGTCCTTCCGGTTTTTGGAACAGGGCGTTTCCAGGCAGAAAACTATGTTCCTGTATTTTATGACAGAATCTATTATGAAAAATACCTGACGTGCCTGATTGGTGAAAATATGATCCAGTGGGGAGTTGCCGGATATACGGCAATTGCTATGACAGGCGTTTTTGTTCTGTTTTCAAAACGAAAGAAAAATACAGCTCTGAAATGGGGCTTTGTACTTTTAAATATATTTTTGCTCTTGCCTTTTGCAGGACATGTATTAAATGGTTTTTCTTATGTATCCAATCGATGGATCTGGGCATATGGTATGATGATCGCCTATATTTTTGTAAAGGCATATCCTGAATTCTATCTTTTAGACAGAATAGAAAAAAGGCGGGTATTTGTTTTCCTTATGATTTATTGCTGTATGGCTTTGTTTCCAGAAGCTGCACGGACAGAAAGAAATATGTCTGCAATGATTCTGCTTGTATTTTCTACAGCAGTGATCCTTTTGTACGGTTCTATATTTGTAAGAAAAAGAAACCTTTGTATGATGGTCAGTGTCCTGCTGACTGCCGGGATTGTTTTTAACATTTATTATCAGTATTCTTATGAAAAGGATTACCTTTCTGAGTTTACAGACAGAGGAAAAGCTATGGAAAAACTGGAGTCCGGCACAGATCTTGCAGTTCTGGATACAGATGATCCGTCAGTTTTCAGATATGATCAGCAGGATGCGCTTTCTTACGATAACTCAGCCATGCAGATGGGGACAAACAGTACGGCATATTACTTCAGTGTAGCCAGCGGCAGTATTGGAAAATATTTTGATGAAATGTATCTGAATACTCCCTGGGAGCAGCATTATGATAATCTGGATGGAAGAACTATTCTTGACAGGCTTGCTTCTGTAAAATATTTTGTGACAAAAAACGGGGAATACCGTTATCTTCCTTATAGTTATTACTGGCTGACCGGAAGTGCTAAGAAAAACAGCAGTATTTATGAGGCATT
>URWL01000192.1 GCA_900551465.1 uncultured Blautia sp.
TTTAGTTTATCACATCTGTTTTTGTTTGTCAAGAACTTTTTTCAAGTTTTTTCAAGCTTTTTTGATGTTTGATTTTGTAAATCTCTGCCTCGCTGACAGCTTGTTTACTTTAACACATTTATTTGTGCTTGTCAACAAGTTTTTTCAATTTTTTTGTTTTTCTTTTTTAACCAGAAAAACAAGAAATCCGCTCCATTTCGAAGCGGATTTCAGTATAACACTGCAATTCTATTACGTCAAGTACTTTTTTAATTTCCGTAAAAAATACTCATAAAGAAGTTTACAAAAATATCATATTCATACAGGACACTGAGAAAGGCATCTTTTTCAATCAATGCCAGTCCTTCTTTTCCAATCTGCGTACTGCATAAGACTGTGAGCACCAAAAAAGCGATCCATACAAACACAATCCCTTTTACCAGCCCTATCGCTCCCCCGGCAAGCTTATTTGCACTTTTTAGAACAGGAAGCCCGGCAAGAAGATTCAGAATATATGTGCCCATGCGCAGTATTACCGACGCCAGAAGATATGATACAAAAAAAGACAGACCATTGACGATCATATGTGCCAGAGCTTCTGACACATATTCTGCAAAACTGTCTACTGCCAGAAGGCTGTAGACCTGAGAATTGTTATTTGATTCCAGCCCCTTTCTCAGCAATTCCGGAAGCTCCATATTTTCTATAAAGCTATACTGATCCCCGCTGCCGCCAGTATTATTCCCCGACAGCGTTTGCTGGGATATCACAAAACTCTCACAGCTTTTCTGTATTTTTTCATACACAGGCGTATTTTCCATTAAAAATTCATTCACATAGGGATTGATTGCCCAGGAGACTGCTATAGCCAAAAAGACAAAAAAGAATGACACAATCTCCCTGACAAATCCTCGTTTATACCCTTTTGCAGCTGTCAGCAGCAGAAGTACAAGAATCACCACGCCCAACCAAGTTAACATCCTATCACTCTCCTCAGCTCAGCTTGATCACCCTGACTCCACTGTCCATTACCAGCAGATAACGGTTCCATCCAATTTTTATAAAATTGTTAATACTGCCGTCCACAGTACCTGTATATTTTGTGGTTCCTCTGCTGTTCATTACACAGATCTGAGAGTCATTGTAAAGCAGAATATTTCCTCCGCTCATTTTAATAGTGGTATATGGTATATTAAAATTCTTTTCAAACCGGAGATTTCCTTCCGGAGAATATACTTTCATGGTATATTTCTTATCTTTGTCTCCATTCTTAAATACCATTCCTATCGTCTCGTCATCGGAAAATGTACTGACAATCTCTTTATCAACTTTTTCCGTTACAGCCTCTTTTGGTATCTGCCGCCCTTTATATAACGTAAAGCCATCCTCACGAAGCGCTAATGAACTGTCTGCATCCAAATATTCTATTTCCGGAATCACTACTCCCTCATATGTATAACCGCTGACAATTCTGTCCGGTTCATTCTGGCCAACATCTCCAAAGTTATAAAACGCAACATAACTTGTAGTATCACTGCCATCTATAAACTGATAAGCAACCATCATGATCTCACCATCGTCTGACACAGCAATATCCATAGGATATCCCGGATCTTCTACATGAGTCTGATTTTCTGCAATCAGACTTCCATCTGAAGCATAATAATTGATCCATGTAGAATCTCCTCCGTCCAAAATTGCAGCAACCAGTCCATTTGCCGATATCCTTGCCTTTACAATACTATAGGAGGTTGTTACACTTCCTGCTTCTCCCTCTTTATTGAATATCCTCAACTCTGTGCCGTCCACATCTGCGATCACTGCCCAGTCATCATTTATATCAGCCACCGGATTCTGCATTTCATAAAGAGAACTCCAGTATGCGCTCATTTCATTATTGACAAGAGAAGCTCCCTCCGGACTATATCGCAAAATTTTGCCGGACATCATCTCATACTGATTGGAAACAACATCTTCCTGTTCATGGATCTGTATGGTTTTATAACTGCGATAGCTTCTTTTTTCTATAAAAATCAGCAGCGCTGCTGCTGCCGCTATGACCACAGAAGCAGTAATGACTGTTTTTCGGATCACTGCATGCCGATGCCTGGACAGCTGCTGCTGATAATCGTCACCGTTCCTGCCTGCGGTCCGGGCAGCTTTTTGATTTTGAGCCTGTATTTTTGCCCTCTTCCGTTTCTTAAGAAATTTTTTAAATACGTTTGACATAATAAACCTTACCTTTCGGATACTGTCACTAACTCACCAAAAACAGACACACTCCTGTTTCCTGTCCGTTTTCTGATATGTTATTATAGCAAATATCTTAGGGCAATACAATTATTTGTCCCGGATAAATAATCTCATCCGCAGTGATTCCGTTTAATCTGCATATTTCTTCGACTGCATCCATATTTCCATAATTCTGTATACTGATCTGGTATAAAGTATCTCCCGGCCGGATAATATATGTTCCGGAATTTCCAGATGTCTCTTCTGATTTGTTCTCCACCCCTTTTTGCTGCTCCCGCACCCTTTTCTCTGCTTTTCTTATATCAGACTCCTGTTTATAGATAGATTCCGGATTTTTTTCCTGCTTCTCGCTTTCCGCGCCTGACTCTTCTCCGTTTTTCTCATTTTGTTTTCCCGTTTCCCGGAGTCCTTCATCCTCATTTTCTTTTTTCAGGCTGTCCGATTCCAGATTCTCTTCTGCAGCTGTTCCGCTGCTGTTCTTCTGGCTTTTATCATCCTGATAACCGTTTGTCTTTTCTCTATTTTCCTGTATCTTTTCTTTCGTTTTATTTTCTTCCTGTCCTGCTGTCTTTTCTTCTTTTTTTATCGTCTCTTTTTTATCTGTCGTCTCATCATCCTCCATTCCCTGCTGTTCGGCTTCCATCACTGCCGATACTGCCTCTGTCTGGGAATCCAGTACCTGGATTTCTTGATAATGCTGATAAAATTTTGTCCCTGCCACTGCCACCGCAAAAACCAGACAGGCTGTTGCTGCATATGAAAAAACAGAGGTTCTTTCTTCCAGTTCCTCCGTTTCCTTTTCTTCAATGTTATTCTTCTTTTTCTGTATGATTTTTCGGAAAGCCTTTACCGCTTCATCCGGAACCTCTTCCTGACGTTGTTCTTTACCCGCATTTTTCTCGAGCATATATGCCTGCATCTGAGGATTTTTTTCGTAGTAGATATAATATCCGCTCTGTTTTACCAAAAAGTTGTTTTCATATCTGAAAAAGGCCTCTTCTCTTTCTGCCGGATCCATCAGCAGCAGAACCTTGTCTCCTCCTCCAAAATTTTTCAAATGTGCCCTCTGAAAAATTTCCGAAGCTTCCAGCGTCAGCGCTCTTTCCGCAAAAAACCATCCTACAATTTCCTGGCCCTCAAAACACCTCTCCATCTCCTGATGTATCTTCTGCCATAGCTGATCTGTAAATTCAATATGCTCCCGGGATAATTCTTCTGTTTCCGCAGTCAGTGCCCCCTTTATAAATACGTAGGCGTCTCCCGAATCCCACTTTGTTTCTCCCGTCAAAACTGCCAGACAGCTTTTTTCTTCTCCGCCGCTTTCTTCTGCCCCTGCATATTTTCCCAGAAAAGTATATACGTAATCCTCCATATAGATCCGGCAGTTTCCTTTTATCAGTCCTATCTGGCGTATATTTTTAGGCACAGAAAATATCCCTTCTCTTCCTTTCGCTTCCCGATTTTCATCTTTATAGATGACTTCTATCATTTTATATCACCCCTTCGGGTACAAGAATAACATATAGAAAATGCAGATTTTATCGTATTATAAGAGTGCTTTATAATAATTTAACGACATATTCTGCAAAGTGCATATTTTCTTTTTTCAAAGGATAAAATAAATCAGGACAAACAGCACAGGAGATGCCTATGACCTTTTATATTGACACGAAAAAAGCCGGCTCCGCCGGGAAGATCTCATGGTTTCTGAAAAAATGCATTCTAAATTATTCAGCCAGCTGGAACGAACTTGTTTTTCTCTGTATTGGCACAGACCGGCTTACCGGAGACTGCCTGGGTCCTTATGTCGGTCAGCAGCTTACCCGGCAGCTTCCCGGAAGATTTCATATATACGGAACTTTATCTCATCCTGTCCATGCACTGAATCTCTGCGATACAAGCCGTCACATCATCAAACACCACCCTCAGGCTCTGGTGATCGCCATAGATGCCTCTCTGGGACAAAAAAAGCACCTGGGATATGTAACCATTGGAAATGGTGCACTTTACCCAGGCGCTGCCGTCCAGAAGGAACTTCCTCCTGTTGGAGATATTCATATTACCGGAATCGTAAATACTGCCGGAATGATGGAGCAGCTTACTCTGCAGACCACACGTCTGTCCACTGTGATCAGTCTGGCAGACAAGATTACGGAAGGGATACTGGCCGCAGTCCCCTCTTCAGTTCAAAACTCCTGTTTTATACAAAAGCTTTAATCTGCTTATAGATTCCCTCTGCATCCAGACCATATTTTTCCAGGAGAGCCACAGCCGGGCCGGACTCACCGAATACATCATTGATACCGATACGTTTTACCGGTACAGGAGCCTTCTCAGCCAGACATTCGCAGACTGCACCGCCAAGACCGCCAATAACAGAATGTTCCTCTACTGTAACAACCTTGCCGGTTTCTTTCGCAGCAGCCACAATCAGTTCCTCATCAAGCGGTTTGATAGTATGGATATTGATGACTTTAGCATCGATTCCATCTGCTGCAA
>URWL01000193.1 GCA_900551465.1 uncultured Blautia sp.
TCGTCAATCTGTCAACAAACCTCTGAAATATTTGTATGATTCTTCTCTGGAAGATACACCTTCTTTTAGTTATACTGAGTACAGTTCAAAACAAGAGCAAAAACTATTTTATACAAATATTACCTGGAGGGAAATTTAAATGGCAAGTTTATCATTATCTCACATTAACAAAACTTATCCAAATGGTTTCGAGGCTGTTAAAGATTTCAACCTTGAGATCGAAGACAAAGAATTTATCATTTTCGTAGGTCCGTCCGGATGCGGTAAATCTACTACACTTCGTATGATCGCCGGACTGGAAGAAATTTCCAGCGGTACTCTTAAGATCGGTGACAAAGTTATGAACGATGTAGAGCCAAAGGATCGTGATATCGCAATGGTATTCCAGAACTACGCTCTGTATCCTCATATGACTGTTTATGATAATATGGCATTTGGTCTGAAACTTCGTAAAGTTCCGAAGGATCAGATTGATCAGCAGGTTCGTGAAGCAGCTAGAATCCTCGACCTTGAAAAACTTCTTGACCGTAAACCGAAAGCTCTTTCCGGTGGTCAGAGACAGCGTGTTGCCATGGGTCGTGCTATCGTTCGTAATCCTAAAGTATTCCTTATGGATGAGCCGCTTTCCAACCTGGATGCTAAACTTCGTGTACAGATGCGTATCGAGATTTCCAAGATCCACCAGAGACTTGGCGCTACTATCATCTATGTAACACATGACCAGACTGAGGCTATGACTCTTGGTACCAGAATCGTTGTTATGAAAGATGGTGTTGTTCAGCAGGTAGATACTCCACAGAATCTGTATCAGAAACCAGGCAACCTGTTTGTAGCAGGATTCATGGGATCCCCGCAGATGAACTTCCTGGACGCTGAGATCAAAGAAAACGGTGCTGATCTTGTTGCTAAGATTGGTTCTGATGAAGTTGTTATCCCGGCAGACAAAGCTAAAGTCCTGAAAGACAAAGGTTATGTAGGCAAAACAGTTGTTATGGGTATCCGTCCTGAAGACGTGGCAGATTCTGCTAATGGTACTATGTCTTCTGTAGTTAAGGTTTATGAACTTCTTGGCGCTGAAGTATTCCTGTACTTCGACGTAAACGGAACTCAGATCACAGCCCGCGTTGATCCTCGTACAACAGCAAAAACCGGTGATCCGATCAGATTTGACTTTGACATGTCCAAAGCACACTTCTTTGACAAAGAATCTGAACTGGTTATCACAAACTAATACAGAAATGATTGCACCCCTGAGAAATCTCAGGGGTGTTTTTATGTTCTGTTTTATCTAAAAAAATCTGGAACAGAACCTTTACAGGATTCTTATTCCAGATTTTTCTTTTAGCGATAAATTCCCTGCTGCAGTTCTTCTGCCCAGGACTGCAGATTATAGGTACTTCCTCCAAACAGCTTCAGGATCACACCGCTTGGATCCTTTTCGTTTGCAAAAGCATTGGCCTCGTCTGTGTCCACATGCATGGCCAGCCGAAATGACGGACTTACCCGAACTACTACATCAGAAAAAATCAGTGAACGTTCATAGCTGCTGGTGATCACAAATACATTCTCATTATCAGATACATGGCATCGAATTGCATCACTGGGCGTCATGTGAATATGTCTTTTTGCCACGATCACACCCTCTTTTAATTCCACCTGTCCGCAGGGACCGGCAAGAATACAGCCCGGAGTTCCTGCAATATCGCCGGACTGGCGGATCACAGCAGGAATTCCCAATTTTCTGGCATCTGTTACAGAAATTTCCACCTGCGTCACTGATCTGCAGGGTCCCAGAACGATCACATGCTCAAAGCTTCCTTTTGGACCGATCACAGTCAGGCGTTCCTGACAGGCATACTGCCCCGGCTGACTCAGTTCTTTTGTATAATGCATCCGGGCATCCGCCCCAAATAATATTTGAAAATCCTCCTGAGACAGATGAATATGTCTGGCAGAAGTCTCAATAGGAATCTTTTGGCTCACAGACTTGCACCTTCCTTTGTTTAATATGTTAAAATATTACCAGAAAAAAGTATTTATTTCAAGCAGAATAAACAACTCTTTGAAGTGCAGAAATTTCTGTTTGTTAAGAAACGGGAATCAGTCAAACCGCCTTTTAAAATAATTTTATGAAGGCTTCATACGGCCGAAACATTGTCCCGGAGATTTCATCTTTATAATTACGGATCAGAGTCTTACCGCTCTTCCACAATTCCAGACTCTCACAGGAAACTTCCTGATCTGTAAAGTTTCCTGCCACCAGCAGTTTCCTGCCTTCATATTCCCGCACATAAGCAAAAATATTTTCGTCTTCCGGCAGCAGCAATGTAAAATCACCGTCAACAAAAATGCTGTTTTCTTTACGGAGATGAATCAGCTTTTTATAATAATGGAAAACAGAATTTTCATCATCAATCTGGCTCTGAGCGTTGATCTCCTGATAATTTGGATTCACACCAATCCATGGCGTTCCTGTTGTAAAGCCTGCGTTTTCTGTATCGTCCCACTGCATAGGAGTTCTGGCATTGTCACGGCCCTTTGCATAAATGGATTCCATAATATCTTTTTCTGCATAGCCCTTTTCCAGGCGCTCTCTGTACATGTTTCTGATCTCGATATCCTGGTACTGTTCAATGGAAGCAAAGCGTACGTTCGTCATCCCCAGTTCCTCACCCTGATATACATAAGGAGTTCCTTCCATTCCGTGAAGAATGGTCGCCAGCATTTTTGCTGATTCCACCCTGTATTCCCTGTCATTACCCCAGCGTGATACAATCCTGGGAAGGTCATGGTTATCCCAGAAAAGACTGTTCCAGCCGCATCCGTGAAGCTCCTTCTGCCATTTTTCCAGACATTTTTTCAGCTTCACAAAAGGCAGGGGACAAAAATCCCATTTTTCTTTTCCCGGCTCCTGATCCAGCATCATATGCTCAAACTGGAACACCATGGAGAACTCGCTGCCGTCCGGCTTACTGTACAGCTTTGCCCTGTCAATATCTGCTCCCCAGGCTTCTCCTACTGTGATCAAATCTCCTTTCTGGAAAGTTTCCCTGCTTAATTCCTGAATAAACTGGTGAAGTCTCGGCCCGTTATTGGTGATCTTAAGATCCGGCTCCTTTGCAATCTGATCGATCACGTCCAGACGGAATCCGCCCACACCCTTATCCATCCACCAGAGGATCATATCATAGATTTCTCTTCTGACCTTTGGATTTTCCCAGTTCAGATCCGGCTGCTTTACGGAAAACTGATGAAAATAATACTGTTTTAACTCAGGCACCCACTCCCATGCAGGCCCTCCGAATACAGAGCTCATATCATTTGGATAAACACTCTCTTCACCGTCACGCCACACATAGTAATCATGATAAGGATTGTCTTTACTCTTTTTTGCCTCAGTAAACCAGCGGTGCTCGTCAGAAGAATGATTGAGCACCAGATCCATAATAATACGGATATTTCTTTTTTTCGCCTCAGCGATCAGCTGCTCCATATCGTCAAGATTTCCGAACATAGGATCAATATCCTGATAATCGGAAATATCATAGCCGTTGTCATCCTGTGGCGATTTACATACTGGAGACAGCCAGACGGCATCAATGCCAAGCTCCTGAAGATAGTCCAGTCTTTTTATAATCCCCTGGATATCGCCGATACCGTCCCCGTTGCTGTCCTGAAAGCTTCTGGGATAAATCTGGTAAACCACAGAATTCTGCCACCATTTTTTATTTTTCATATCCATTTCCTCCTGTCAGATCCTTCGTATGAGAGTTCCGTTTTTTGCAAGGCTTCCATCCATATAGCCGCGGGCAAAAAGGATTTCTCCCTGTTCTTCCACTTTTATGGAATCTTCTGAACAGTTCAGCAGCACTTCCGTTTTCTGATTCTGTTCATCCAGCTTAATATATTCCACGCAGCGTTTCTCCTGGTATTTTCCCGGAAAATGAAAATGCAGGCTTCTGAAGGAAGGCTCCTGTTTTCTCAGAAAGATCAGTTTCTTCATTTCAGCAGTCCGCTGTCTGTTTTCCTCTGAATCCAGCTCCTGCCAGGGCATACATCTTCTGCAGTCCGGATCATGCCCGCCCTCCATTGCGATTTCTGTTCCATAGTAAATGCAGGGGCTTCCCGGCATAGTAAACAGCACCGAAAGCTGCTGATAAAAGATGTCCAGATCATGGAAACGGTTCATCAGCCTCTCCGTATCATGGGAATCCAGAAGATTAAAAAGTACATTGTTGCACTGCTGCATGTACATAGTATAACAGTGATTGACTGTATATTCAAAGTCTTGTTTTGTCATTGTTTTATCAATAAAAAAGTCATGAATGCCGCTCATCAGAGGATAATTCATAACAGAATCATACTCATCTCCCATAAGCCACTGGCTTGCGTCATGCCAGATTTCGCCAAGAAGATAAATATCCGGCTTCAGTCCTTTCACCCGAGCTCTCATTTTTTTGAGAAAACTGTGTGAAATCTCATTTCCAACATCAAAACGGATTCCGTCAATATCATAGTCACGGATCCATTTTTCACAGAGAGCACAGAAATACTCCTGCACTTTTTCGTTATTGGTATTCAGCTTTGGCATTCCGTCCGCAAAGGCAAAGGAATAAAAACGTCCGTCCCTGGTATCTGCCTTTTTCTTAATGTCACTCCAGTCATTGATCATAAACCAG
>URWL01000194.1 GCA_900551465.1 uncultured Blautia sp.
GACCGTCGCAGTCTTCTTCCTGAACGGTTCCAACAACCATGATCTTGCAGCCTTCCGGAATCAGATCCAGGTCTTTCATGATTCTTGCACCGTAAACAGCAGATACAAGTCCGCCGCACTGGTCAGATACGCCGCGGCCGCCGATCTCTTCATCTGTTTCATAGCCTTCGTAAGGATCAAATGTCCAGTTTTCAATGTTTCCGATACCTACGGTATCGATATGTGCATCATAAGCAATAATCTTGTCACCGGTACCCATGTATCCGATCACGTTGCCCTGAGGATCGATCACAACCTCGTCAAAGTCCAGTTTTTTCATTTCAGCAGCGATTGTATCGATATGTGCTTTTTCGTCGCAGCTTTCTCCCGGGTTTTTTACGATAGCCCGTAAGAATCTGGTCATATCCTCCAGATAATTCTGAGCAGCTTCGTTTATTCTTGCATAGTCCATTGTAAATACCTCCCATAATAAATTGATAATTAATAAGTTTTAATTTTTGATAGCCCTGCAGTTATTTACTTAAGGATTCGTCTGTTCCATAGAGACCGTCCCATACGATTTCGCGATAGCGGACAGGATCGGTATCCCCCTCTGTAGAGATCACAAGAACGTTGGAGTTTTCGTCCAGTTTCAATGCTTCCTTAAGATCAGCTGCATCTGCATCATGAAGAGCTGTATAGCAAAGTCCAAGAGGAACGGAACCGGATTCGCCGGAAACGATATGCGGGTCATTTTCCAGAGGATTTGCGTAAATTCTGGTTGCTTTTGCGCTCATCCAGTCTGGACAGGATGCAAATACAGTTACATGATTTCGTAAGATATCCCATCCGATTGTATTTCCTTCACCACAGGCAAGACCGGCCATAATGGTCTGAAGATCTCCGGTAACGTTTACAAGCTCGCCGGTTTTCTTCATAGCGGAACGGTAGAGACAATCTGCAGCGCCTGCTTCACACACTACCATAACCGGAGGATTTTCTTTGTATTTGTTAGCAAAGTAACCGACAACTGCGCCTGCCAGAGAGCCGACTCCTGCCTGTACAAATACATGGGTCGGTCGGTCGATGCCCTGTTCTTTCAGCTGTTGATCCGCTTCTCTTACCATAGTGCCGTATCCCTGCATGATCCAGGAGGGGATTTCCTCATAGCCTTCCCATGCAGTATCCTGAACGATGATACCGTGTTCTGTTTTGGCAGCTTCTGCAGCAGCCATTCTTACACAGTCGTCATAGTTGCATTCTTCGATAGTCACAGTAGCCCCTTCTTTGGCAATGTTGTCAAATCTTGTTTTTGTGGTTCCCTTCGGCATTCTTACAACTGCTTTCTGCCCAAGACGATTGGCAGCCCATGCAACGCCTCGTCCGTGATTTCCGTCGGTGGCAGTAAAGAAAGTTGCCTGACCAAATTCTTCTCTTAATTTTTCAGAAGAAAGAACGTTGAAAGGAAGCTCACTGATGTCGCGTCCAAGCTCTTTTGCTATGTAACGTCCCATTGCATAGGAACCGCCAAGAACCTTAAATGCGTTTAAGCCAAAACGATAAGATTCATCTTTACAGAAAATATTTTTCACACCAAGATAGGAAGCAAGAGCGGAAAGCTTCTGGAGTGGAGTTACTGTATACTGTGGGAAGCTTTTGTGAAACTCATTTGCTTTTGCTACATTTTCCTCGGACATCAGATCCAGAAATTTGTCATCGGATTTTGGTATCTGATTAACAGTCCATTTTAATCCTTCCGTCATTTGAAAAACCCTCCTTAAAAATTTTAATTTGTACTAATTAATTTCTGTTCGCTTATACACATCATACCATATTTACAGGATTTTGCAATAGAAAATACAAAATTTTTTAGGTTTTTCAAAAAAGATTTAGCAACCTTGAAGAGATGGTATTGCTATGTTAAAATAAGAATAAATTCAAGGCAGAAAAAAGGAGGAAAAGAAAACGGCATGGCAGTTTTTCGGGCATTTCGGGCATTGCGTCCCAATACAGAAAAAGCGGCAGAAGTAGCAGCGCTTCCCTATGATGTGGTTGGCAGGGAAGAAGCTCGTCTTATTGGAGAAAAGAATCCGGATTCGTTTCTTCATGTGGATCGTGCAGAAATGGACCTTCCGGAAGAAACAGATCTTTATGATGACCGTGTATATGAAAAAGCAGCAGAGAACCTGAAAAAAATGGAAGAAAGTGGAATCCTTATTCAGGATGAAGCTCCCTGTTATTATATTTATGAGCTGACCAGAAAGGGAAAAACACAGACAGGTATCGCAGGCTGCTGTTCCATTGATGAGTATATGGAAGGAACGATAAAAAGACATGAACTTACCAGAGAGGATAAGGAGCAGGACCGTATCCGGCATGTAGATGCGTGTGATGCAAATACAGGTCCCATATTTCTGGCATGCAGATATTCAGACAGGCTTCTTCACCTGGTCGCAGAATGGAAAGAGGAGCACACCCCGGCATATGATTTTACAGCGGAAGATGAGATTGTGCATCGTGTATGGGTGCTCGATGAAAAAGATCAGTGTGAAATTATAAAAACGGAATTCCAGGAGATCCCTTCTCTTTATATTGCAGACGGTCATCATCGTGCAGCATCTGCTGTAAAGGTAGGACAGAAAAGAAGAACAGAAAATCCCGGCTACACCGGAGAGGAAGAATTTAATTATTTCCTGTCTGTAGTTTTTCCGGCAGATCAGCTTACGATTCTTTCGTATCACCGTGTAGTGAAGGACTTGAATGGTCTTACAGAAAAAGCTTTTCTTGGAGCTCTGAAGTATAATTTTGAACTGATGATCATGCCGGGATTTCCATGCAAGCCTGTGGAAAAGCATTGTATGGGAATGTATGCAGGAGGTGAATGGTACCATCTGAAAGCCTGGGAGGATATTTATAAAGATCTGGATATTGTAGAACAGCTGGATGTATCTCTTCTTCAAGAAAAGGTTCTGGATCCGGTATTGGGGATCAAAGATCCAAGGACAGATGAACGGATCCGGTTTGTGGGAGGAAATCATAAGCTGAAAGAATTGCAGAAAATGGCAGATGAAACAGGCGGTGTGGCTTTTGCCATGTATCCTACATCTATGGATGATCTGATGCAGATCGCAGATGAGGGAAAACTTATGCCTCCAAAGTCTACCTGGTTTGAACCGAAGCTGAGAAGCGGACTTTTTATCCATAAGCTGAGTTGATATGCATTATAATCAGTAGATAATGATATATAAGAGAAAAGTCACAAATCTTTTTCCTATAATTGGAAACAGATTGGTGACTTTTTTTGATTATGCAAAATTTGCACAAAAATTAAAACAACTTTTTACAGCAATTTTCATATTTTTACGATTGATTTTTGGATTTCATATGCTATAATTCCGATAGCAAAAAATCAAAGATGGGGGTGTTGTTATTGGAGATGTTGTTATGCATTCCGTTTGCAGGTCTTCTGCTGTGTATCGCGGTTATGCCGCTGATCAAAGGTGAGTGGTGGGAATCACATCAGCCGTTGGTGGTTGGTTTCTGGATCCTTCTTATGATTGTGCCATTTGCTTTTGTTTACGGACCGGGCAGAGCAGCGGAAACAGTACTGGAATGTACGATAAATGATTATCTGACATTTATTATCCTTTTGTTCGGACTTTTCTGCGTATCCGGCAATATAACAATGGAGGGAGATTTTGCAGGCTCTCCAAGGATCAACGTATGCCTGCTTGCGCTGGGAACGCTTCTTTCAAGCTGTATCGGAACTACAGGTGCAAGTATGCTGATGGTGCGTCCTGTGATCAAAATGAATTCCTGGAGAAAGAGGAAAAGCCATATCATGGTTTTCTTTATTTTTATGGTATCGAATATGGGAGGATGCCTGACGCCTATTGGGGATCCGCCGCTTTTGATGGGATTTATGCGAGGGGTGCCTTTTTTCTGGAGTATGCATCTGTTTCCGGTTTTGATCTTTAATATGGTGCTTCTTTTGTTTGTCTTTTATCACCTTGATAAATGGGCTTATCGAAAGGATATTGCCCGGGGAAGAAAACCGGATATCAGTAAACCGGGTACAGAATTCCATATTGACGGACTGCATAATATTGTCTTTTTGGTTATGATCGTAGCAGCAGTGATCTTAAGCGGTGTACTTCCGGGAATGCCGGTATTTCAGGATGCGGCAGGAAATGTAAGGGGAATCCATATTTTTGGAGAGGTTACTCTGACATTTCCGGCTTTGATTGAATGTGCACTGATCCTCCTTGCTGCATGGCTTTCTTTTAAAACAACAAAAAGTGAGATCCGAAGAAGAAATCACTTCACCTGGGGAGCCATTAAAGAGGTGGCAGTTTTGTTTATTGGTATCTTTATCACAATGCAGCCGGCACTGATGCTTCTTAAGGCAGTAGGACCGGAACTGGGCGTAACAGAACCGGCTCAGATGTTTTGGGCTACAGGTGCTCTTTCCAGTTTCCTGGACAATACACCTACATATCTGGTGTTTCTGACCACTGCAGGAACTCTGGGATTCACGCAGGGTATTGTTACCTCTCTGGGTACTGTTCCTGTAAAGGTTCTCTCTGCAATTTCCTGCGGAGCCGTATTTATGGGAGCAAATACATATATTGGAAATGCGCCGAATTTCATGGTAAAATCCATTTCGGATGAGAATGGTGTA
>URWL01000195.1 GCA_900551465.1 uncultured Blautia sp.
ATATGCCGGAAGGTGAGTTTTACGGAAAGATGAGAGCCGGTTCCATGCCTACTACAGCACAGGTGAACCCGGAAGAAGCCAGACTTTTATTTGAACCGTATCTGAAAGAGGGCAAAGATATCCTGCATATTGCGTTTTCCTCCGGATTAAGCGGAACTTATAACAGCTGCCGGATTGCAGTAGAGGAACTTAGAGAAGAATACCCGGATCGTATCATTACGATTATTGATTCCCTTGCGGCATCCCTGGGACAGGGGCTTTTGGTTTATCTGACACAGAAACTAAAAGAAGAAGGTGCAGATATGCAGACAGCTGCAGAATGGGCAGAGAACCATCGCAAAAATATCGTACATCTTTTTACCGTAGATGATCTGAATCATCTTTACAGAGGGGGACGTGTTTCAAAAACGACAGCAGTTCTTGGCGGAATGCTGAATATTAAACCTATCCTTCATGTGGACGACGAGGGAAAACTGATCCCCATCGGCAAAGTCAGGGGACGTAAAAAATCAATTCTGGAACTGGCTTCTCTTATGGACGAAAAACTGGGAAGTCATAAAGACACTTGTGATACGATCTTTATCAGTCATGGAGACTGTCTGGAAGATGCAAAAATCCTGGCTGAGAAGATAAAGGCACGGTATCAGATTAATACAGAGATCATAAATTATGTAGGGTCAGTGATCGGCGCTCACTCCGGTCCAGGCACACTGGCTTTGTTTTTTGTAGGAGATTTAAGGTGAATTTGTTACTGCAAAGCGTTAAAAGGTAATATAAATGTAACAAAATAATAATATTTTGTAAAAAAACTCTTGCATTCTTTCTGAACTTTTCGTATGATAAAAAGGAAAGGTCTGCCGTACATGGCTATAAAAGGGCAGTCCATATGAAACAAACGTGTTCAGATGAAAGGAAGGATCGAATGCAGAAAGTTGGAAGAAGAAAAAGAATAACCGTATTTTTTATGGCAGTTTTGGCAATGCTTGCAGTGACTTTTGGCTCGGAAGTTCCGGTAAGTGCTGCTGCGTCTGTGAAGAATATCAGTGTAAAAACAAATATACAGGCATCATCCACAAATGCTCTTAGGATCAGCTGGAACCGTACCTCTATGGCAGACGGATATGTAATCTACAGAAGAGAATCTCTTAACAAACCATTTAAGAGATTAAAGGTAGTAAGCAAGAATGCAGCTTCTTACCTGGACAGGAATCTGACCAGCAGCAAGCCTTATCAGTATGCAGTAAGAGCTTATCGAAAAGAAAACAAAAAGAATGTATACAGCAAATACGTTCCGGCTCTTGGAGCAACCCGCCCTCAGCAGACTACAGTAAAGGTAAAGGCAGTTTCCAGCAGCAGAGTGGACGTATCCTGGAATAAAAATCTCAGAAGCAGCGGATACTGTATTTACAGAAGAGCTGCAGGAGAAAAGTGGGTTCTGATCGCAGATCTTGCCAGTAAAAACAGTGCTTATTCAGACAAGAAGGTAAATGCAGATACGAAATATGTTTATGCGGTACGCCCTTATAAAAAAGCCGGAAATGTAAAATATATGGCATCCTTTAAACAGAGCAGCCTGATCCATACACCGGAAAATGTATCTGGAAACACTTCTTATCCAGTATTTACCCAGACCCAGAAGGATGTTATGAAAAAAATCCTTTATGCAGTGGAGACTGGCGGACAGGTTTACGGCAGACAGGATTATAAGGATTTTACAGAAGCAGGTACCAACAGCAGTGCTGAACGTGCAATTACCATTGGCGCAGGACAGTGGTATGCCACAGAAGCACAGAGACTTCTGAAGCTGATCCATACGAAATATCCTGCTACCTGGAAGAAATATGATCCGAAGAATTATGTATGGAATGATGTGGTTAATAAAAACTGGTCTACATACAGAATAAGTAAGAAGTCAGGAAGAGCAAAGATTATTGTGAATCTGATCGGCTCACCTGACGGCATCAAGTGCCAGGATCAGCTGATGTATGAGCAGATCGATGAGATGCAGAAAGAGATCCGTAAGCTTGGCATTACAGAACCAAAGGCAGTGGGAATGTTTATCAATATCCGCCACCAGGGCGGTTATGGTGCAGTGACTCGTGTCCTTAATAAGACAAAACGTCCGGTAACTCTTGATAATATCTACAAAGCACTGCAGACAGATACCGGAAACCAGGTAGGGGCTTATAAGAGCAGACAGAAATGTGTTTACACCTGGCTTAAAACTTATATGAAATAGAATAAAGAAATCGGATGAGACTGATGGCGATCATATCCTGTGAAAATAAGGTGACGATCATCATCAGTCTTATTTTGTCTAAAACTATTGTATTTACAGCAGAAAAGTGATATGATTTAACAAATTGAATAAGAATAACAACAGGTGCCGGATTAAAACGGATAATAGGGAAACAGGTGTGAATCCTGTACGATCTCGTCACTGTATTTAAGGAGTATGGAGCTGAGTATGTTACATACAGTCACTGGGAAACCGGGAAGGCTGCTTCATATGATGATCTATAAGTCAGGAAACCTGCCTGCTGTTGGTACGGGGACTCATGTCCCGGATCACGAGTAATTGGTTGTACCGCGCATTTTCCGCAGGCCTTTTACCCTTATTATAAAGATAAAGGGTTTTTTTATTGTTAAAATAAAACTTCCGCAGGCCGGAAAAGTTTTCTCCGTACATTTTTATTCAGTTTAGGGCAGTCTGCAGACAGGCAGAACTGTTCAGACAGTGTAAAGATAAAGGAGGAAAATCATGAAAAACAAAACTGTAAAAGCACTGGCACTTCTTATGACTGTAACAACTGTAACTATGATGGGATCTGCAAGCATTTATGCTTCTGAAACAGAAGCAGATGCAGCGGTAGAAGCCACAGCAGAGGAAACTGCAGAAGATGAATCTGGAGACGCAGATCAGGCAGCAGCTGATAATGCAGCAGCTCTTATTGATAAGATCTACGTTCAGGAAAGAACAGAAACTACAGACGAAGACTGTAAGGCTGCAAAAGAAGCATGGGATGCTCTGACAGATGCGCAGAAAGAACTGGTAGAGGGAGAATTCGCAAGCCCGGACTACTTTGGACTGGATACAGGGGATGCAGCAGCCGATGATGCCCGTAATGGAGATGAGATAGGTGAAAACGAACTTTTGGTGGTAAGCTTTGGTACTTCTTATAATGACAGCCGCGCAGAGGATATCAAAGGAATTGAGGACGCGCTTCAGGAAGCTTATCCGGACTGGGCAGTCAGAAGAGCTTTTACTGCACAGATCATCATTAACCATGTACAGGCAAGAGACGGAGAAGTAATCGATAATATGCAGCAGGCGCTGGATCGTGCTGTAGAGAACGGAGTCAAAAATCTTGTAGTACAGCCAACTCATCTGATGCACGGTGCAGAGTATGATGAAATGACGGAGGCACTGGAAGAATATCAGGATAAATTTGAGTCAGTTGCCATTGCAGAGCCAATGCTTGGTGATGTAGGAGATGATGCCACTGTGATCAATGCGGATAAGGCGGCAGTTGCCAAGGCAGTTACAGATGCAGCTGTTGCAGATGCCGGATTTGAAAGTATGGAAGCAGCGGCAGAAGACGGCACAGCTTTTGTATTTTTGGGACATGGCACTTCTCATACAGCAAAGGTAAGCTACAGCCAGATGCAGACACAGATGGAAGAGCTTGGATTTGCAAATGCATTTATTGGAACAGTAGAAGGGGAACCGGAAGACACAGCATGTGAGGCTGTGATCGAGAAGGTAAAAGAAGCCGGATATAAGAAAGTTATTCTTCGTCCTCTGATGGTGGTTGCCGGAGATCATGCAAATAATGACATGGCAGGCAGTGAAGAGGATTCCTGGAAGAGTATGATGGAAGCATCCGGTGCTTTTGACTCTGTTGATGCTCAGATCGCAGGTCTGGGAAGAATCGATGCAGTAAAAGAACTTTATGTAGAACATACAAAGGCAGCAATGGATTCTCTTGGGGCAGAAGGTACAGAAGAAGTAGGGGAAGAAACTGCAGAAACAGCAGAAGAATAAAAATAAAAGCTGCATATTTTGCAGGATGAGATCATATAGACTGCTGCAAAGCGGACTGCAGAAGCAGTGGCTTTGCAGCAGTTTTTACTTTATCAGGAAAGACCAGGAAAGGAGATTTTATTATGAAACGAAAAATTGTAATGGTATTATGTGCGGCAGGTGTGCTTTCCTTAGCCGGGAGCAGTCTGACCATGGCAGGAGAAAAAACGGAAGCTGTAACTGAAGAAAACGGAGGAGCAGAAGAAAAAGCAGATGCGGCTCTTGAGGACGGCGTTTATACAGCAGAATTTGAAACAGACAGCAATATGTTTCATGTAAATGAGGCAAATGATGGAAAAGGGACTTTGACTGTAGAGGATGGAAAGATGATCATTCATGTAAGTCTTGTATCCAAAAGCATCGTAAATCTGTTTGTGGGAACAGCAGAGGACGCGCAGAAGGAAGGGGCAGAAATTCTGGAACCTACTACAGATGAGGTGACCTACAGTGATGGATACAAGGAGGAGGTATTTGGATTTGACATTCCTGTGCCTGCTTTGGATGAAGAGTTTGACTGTGCCCTTCTTGGAAAAAAAGGAAAATGGTATGATCATAAGGTAAGTGTCTCGGA
>URWL01000196.1 GCA_900551465.1 uncultured Blautia sp.
ATTATTGAATTGTGGTGTTTTCTGCAACTCTTTTTACGGTTATAAATTATAATATATACTTTTTATATCTTTTATTTTCTCTTATTTTCTTCTGTTTTCTTATCTTCTTACTTTTTATATATCCAATTTCTGTTTGTAGCTAAAAAAAACAGAAGCGGTCATCCGCTCCTGTTTCATTTATATCTTATGCTTTTTTGTTTCTCTGTGCTTTGATCTCTTCCAGTTCGTCAAAGATCACTTCATTAAGAACCTTAATGTAAGTACCCTTCATTCCGGAAGACCGGGATTCGATCACTCCCGCACTTTCAAATTTACGCAGCGCATTTACAATAACAGATCTGGTAATGCCAACGCGATCTGCAATCTTACTTGCAACAAGAATACCTTCTTCTCCATCCAGTTCATCAAAAATATGAATGATCGCTTCCAACTCTGAGAAAGATAAGGTATTAAATGCGGATTTGACTACCTGCTGTTTTCTGTCTTCTTCTGCATTTTCTTCATGTACTGCGCGCATCATCTCCAGTCCCACAACTGTAGTGCCGTATTCACTTACAATGATATCCTCAATATCATAAGGCTTATCATTACGATACATAAATACGGTTCCCAGACGTTCTCCTGCAATATCAATAGGGTTAATGATTCCCTGGCATCTGCTGTCCACATGCTCAAAGCCAAGTGTCTGAAGATTCACATTTTCTTTTGTGGATAACACCCCTAAAAATCTTTCATTCAGCAGAGTATCCACATGACCGCCAACCTTGTCTTCGATCAGCTCTGTAATCTCTTCTACACCCGGACATAAACTGACGCCTAACACTTTTCCTTTTTTGCTCAGCACCAGTATATTGGAGCTTAGTGTCTCCATCAATACCTGACAAATATCATTGAATACCACTTTGCTGGAGCTGCTGTTGTGCAAAAGTTTATTGATTTTCCTAGTTCTGTCTAACAACTGAACGCTCATACTGGCCTCCTTTTCTTTCATCTGTCGTATATTCTGCATATATTCCTGCTGTTTTTATATTACACGTTTTTTTTCAAAATTACAAGACATTTTTATGTTTTTTCAATTTTGCCTGCCTATTCTGAAAATATTTTTAATTGCAAAATATTGTGAAACTTCTTAATCTTTCTTGGGAGGCTTCTGTTCTACATAGCCGCAGGTTTCCTGACTGCATACGATTTTGTTGCCTTTTTCCACCATATAACTGCCGCACACAGGACACTTTTTGTCAGAAGGCTTCTGCCAGGACATAAAATCGCATTCCGGATTATCCTCACATCCATAGTACTTACGTCCTTTTTGTGTCTTTTTCAAAACAACATCTTTTCCACATTTTGGACAGGATACCCCTATTTTTTCATAATATGGCTTTGTATTCCTGCAGTCCGGGAATCCAGGACAGGCAAGAAATCTTCCATGAGGGCCATACTTGATCACCATATTTCGTCCGCAAAGATCACAGACTACATCTGTCACTTCATCCTGGATATCAACTTTTTCCAATTCTTTTTCTGCCGCATCCACATCTTTTTTCAAATCCGGGTAGAAATTTCTGACAACTGTTTTCCACTGGACCGTTCCTGCTTCCACACAGTCAAGCAATCCTTCCATCATAGCCGTGAAATGCACGTCTACGATGCTTGGAAAGGCCTGTTTCATGATATTATTTACAACCTCTCCAAGTTCTGTCATATAGAGGTTTTTCTGTTCTTTCGAGACATAGCGGCGGCTGATAATAGTTGTAATTGTCGGCGCATAGGTACTTGGTCTGCCGATTCCCTGTTCCTCCAGAGCCTTTACAAGAGATGCTTCCGTATAGTGAGCCGGAGGCTGGGTAAAATGCTGTTCCGGTTTCAATTCCAATAATTCCAGCTTCATGCCTTTTTCCAGACTCTGACTTAAAACATTCCCCTTTTTATTATCTTCATCCTGAACATAAACAGACATAAAACCGTCGAATACCACCTTTGAAGCAGCTACTGTAAATACATACTCCCCTGCTCCAATCTTAACAGAGGTGGTTTCATAGCGGGCTGCAGCCATTCGGCTGGCTGTAAATCTCTTCCATATCAGCTGATACAGACGGAACTGGTCTCTTGATAAAGATTCCTTAAGCATAACCGGAGTCCGGGAAATATCTGTGGGACGGATTGCCTCATGGGCATCCTGGATCTTCTGCTCTTTCTTTACAGCTTTTTCTCCATCGGCTACATAAGAGGCGCCATACTGTTCTCCAATATAAGCGCGTGCTGCCTCATCCGCTTCCTGGGAAATACGAGTGGAATCTGTACGCAGATAAGTGATCACACCCACTGTTCCATTGCCCTTGATATCCACGCCTTCATAAAGCTGCTGTGCCAGACGCATCGTCTTTTGTGTGGAAAAATTCAAAGTCTTGGCTGCTTCCTGCTGGAGGGTACTTGTTGTAAAAGGCAGCGGCGCATTTTTTATACGTTCTCCCTTTTTCACTTCTTTGATCTCGTATTCCTCATGTTCCAGTTTTTTAAGGATCTCATCTATTTCTGCTTTATTATGAATCGGAAGTTTTTTGTCTGTACCATAGAATTTTGCCTGGAGATGCTTTTTCTCTCCCTGGATCTTAAATTCTCCGTCAAGGCTCCAGTATTCTTCTGGGATAAAGGAATTAATTTCCTCTTCACGATCACAGATGATACGAAGAGCTACAGACTGTACACGACCTGCGCTTAAGCCTCTTTTTACCTTCGCCCAGAGAAGAGGACTGATACTGTATCCTACCATACGGTCCAGCATCCTTCTGGCCTGCTGCGCATCCACCAGATTCATATCCAGTTCTCTTGGCTGTTTGATTGAATTTTTCACTGCCGTCTTAGTGATCTCATTGAATGTGATCCTTCGCATTTTCTTTGGATCTTCTTTCAACGCCTGCATCAAATGCCAGGAAATAGCCTCTCCTTCACGGTCGGGGTCAGTTGCAAGAAAAATCTTGTCAGCTTTCTTTGCCGCCTTGCGAAGTCCTGCCAAAAGTTCTCCTTTTCCACGGATTGTAATATATTTTGGCTCAAAATCATTCTCTACATCGATTCCAAACTGACTCTTGGGAAAATCCCGTACATGTCCGTTTGACGCCTGAACATCATAATTGCTCCCCAAAAATTTCTTAATTGTCTTTACTTTTGCAGGTGACTCTACGATCACCAGATATTTCGCCATGCTACCTCTCCTATTTATCGTAAAATTAAGTCTGATTTTTTATATAGTAATGTCTGCCAATTTCTCTGACCATCCCCAGTAGTCCCAGTTCCACCAGAATACGCCCTGTTTTTTCTGCTGAAAACCCAGATTCCTGCGCCAGAACATCCCTGGTTTTTGGTCGTAAATCGAGACAACTATACACCATATTCAAATCACTTGCAAGACCTAAGTTCTTTTTTCCTTCTGATTTTATTGTATTTTCATAATTAATTCCCAGCTCTTCCAGCAGCACCTCCGGGGTATAAGCAATCCCCGCTCCATCGTAGATCAGCTGATGGCATCCTCTGCTAAGCTCTTCATTTACCGGCCCCGGAAGAGCAAAAACTGCCTTTCCCTGTTCCAGTGCACATTGAGCAGTGATCAGCGATCCACTTTTCTCCTTTGCTTCAACTACCAGTACCAGATCCGAAAAACCTGCTATGATCCTGTTCCGCGCCGGAAAATAATAACTTCTCGGAAGTGTCCCTGGAGGATATTCACTGATAATCCCTCCTTTTTCCCTTATAATCCGATTGTAAAGTCCTTTATTTCCTGCCGGATAACAAACATCTGCGCCATTTCCCAGAACTGCCCATGTGGGCATCCTTCCCTCCATTGCTCCTTTGTGCCCTTCAGCATCAATTCCCGATGCCATCCCGCTTATGATCTGTACTCCGGCTTCTGCAAGTACTCTGGCAAATCGAAAAGCCTGTATTCTTCCATAGGTACTGCACATCCTTGCCCCTACAACAGCTGCTGCAGGGCGTTTAGGATCCGGAAGCCCGCCTTTCACATAAAGCTTTTCCGGCATACCCTTATAATGTTTCAGCTTTTCCGGATATTCCTGAGATGATTTTTCAATACATCTGATTTCTTCAGACTGTGTTCTTTCCATATAAGATACCTCTCCTTCCTGTAGTTTATGATAATTTTACAGGTCATATCCAGTATTTTTTTTCGAAAGCTCTGTAGGACAGCGCCTCTCCCACATGCCGGCGCCTGATGATATCTGCACCTTCCATATCTGCAATAGTCCGGGCTACTTTCAATATACGATGATACGATCGGGCGCTAAACCCCATTTGTTCAAATGCTTTCTCCATCAAAACAGCAGCCTCCCGCTCTGTTGTACAAAACATTTCTATTTGTTTCCCCTGAAGTTCTCCATTAAACTGAATTTTTTCTTTCTTATATCGTTCTCTCTGGATCTCATGAACTCTTTCCACTCGTTTCCGTATCAAAGCAGAACTTTCCCCCTCTTTTCCATTTAAGCTGGAAAAACTCACCTGTTCCGCATCCGCACAAAGATCCAGACGGTCCAGAAGAGGCTGGCTTAACTTATTCAGATATCCTGTAACCTGTCCCGATGT
>URWL01000197.1 GCA_900551465.1 uncultured Blautia sp.
ATGGTGCATCAATTGGACGGATAACCTCCGGATTCAGATTTATACAATTTTGAATATTTTCGCCTACTGTCTTTCCGGTTACAGTCATACAGTCTGTATGAAGAAGTCCCTTTTTGTTCAGTTCATTCATAACTGCATAAACACCGCCTGCCTCGTTAAGATCCTCCATATAAGTCGGACCTGCCGGAGCAAGATGACAGAGATTCGGTGTTTTTTCACTGATTTCATTTGCAAAACTGATATCAAAATCCATGCCGATCTCATGAGCAATTGCCGGAAGATGAAGCATGCTGTTGGTAGAACAGCCCAGCGCCATATCTACTGTAAGCGCATTCAGAATGGCATCTTCCGTCATAATATCTCTTGGGCAGATATTCCGTCTGTACAGTTCCATTACCTGCATTCCCGCATGTTTTGCCAGACGGATACGTTCTGAATACACAGCCGGGATCGTTCCGTTTCCCCGAAGTCCCATTCCAAGCACTTCTGTGAGACAGTTCATAGAATTGGCAGTGTACATACCGGAACAGGAACCACAGGTAGGACAGGTTTTATTTTCATATTCTGTCAGCTCATCCTCTGTGATATTTCCTGCTGCATAAGCGCCTACTGCCTCGAACATACTGGAAAGACTTGTCTTATGTCCATGGATACGGCCTGCCATCATAGGACCGCCGCTGACAAATATTGTAGGAACATTAATTCTTGCAGCTGCCATCAAAAGCCCCGGAACATTCTTATCACAGTTTGGAACCATAACAAGCGCATCAAACTGATGTGCCATTGCCATAGCCTCTGTAGAATCCGCGATCAGGTCTCTTGTCACCAGAGAGTATTTCATTCCCGTATGTCCCATTGCAATACCATCGCAAACCGCAATAGCCGGAAATACAACAGGCGTTCCGCCTGCCATAGCCACTCCCTGCTTCACTGCGTCCACGATCTTATCCAGATTCATATGTCCGGGAACAATTTCATTATAAGAGCTTACAATCCCCACCATAGGGCGTTCCATTTCTTCTTTTGTAAATCCAAGAGCGTTAAACAGGGACCTGTGCGGTGCCTGCTGTGAACCTTTTTTTACTGCATCACTTCTCATTTTTATCTCTCCCTTCTGTATTTTAGGCCGTTGACCTTATAGGGTCAGCTTTCCGGTAAATTCATTTTTATACTGCTGCTGCGATCAGGTCGCCCATCTGTTCCGTCCCTGCGAGCCTGCAGCCTTCACTCATAATATCTCCTGTACGCCATCCGTCCGCCAGAACCTTCTGTACCGCCTCTTCTACTGCCGCTGCCTCTTTATCAAGGTCAAGAGAATAGCGGAGCATCATTGCTGCCGAAAGAATGGTAGCGATGGGATTGGCTTTATTCTGTCCTGCTATATCCGGCGCAGAGCCATGGCTGGGCTCATAAAGTCCGAATTTTGTATCATTCAGACTTGCCGAAGACAACATACCAATAGACCCGGTCACCATACTTGCTTCATCCGATAAAATATCTCCAAACATGTTTTCTGTCAGGATCACATCAAACTGTGCCGGGTCATGTACCAGCTGCATGGCACAGTTATCAACCAGCATATGTTCCAGTGTTACTTCCGGATAATCCTCTGCCACCTTTTCTACTACGCTTCTCCACAGACGGGAGGAGTCAAGCACATTGGCTTTGTCCACACTTGTGACTTTTTTCTTTCTCTTCATTGCAATATCAAAAGCCTTTACTGCAATACGGCGGATTTCGTTTTCATTATAGGAAAGTGTATCCACTGCAGTTTTTATGCCATTTTCCTCTGTAGTTTTACGTTCTCCAAAATAAAGACCGCCTGTCAGTTCTCTGACAATGATCATATCAAAACCTTCTCCTATAATCTCTTCCTTCAGAGGACAGGCTTCTTTCAGCTCCTGATAAAGATAAGCGGGCCGAAGATTTGCAAAAAGATTCAGTGCCTTACGAATAGCCAGAAGCCCTGCTTCCGGACGTCTGGCCGGTTCCAGCTGATACCAGGGCGAAGTCTTTGCGTCCCCCCCAATAGAACCCATAAGGACTGCATCTGCCGCTTTGGCTGCAGCAACAGCCTCCTCAGTAAGCGGAACACCGTGTACATCAATAGATGCTCCCCCAAGAAGGATTTCTGAATAACTAAATGTATGACCGAATTTAGCACAGACGGCATCCAGAACTTTTTTTGCCTCTCTTACGATTTCCGGTCCTATCCCGTCGCCGGGAATCAGCGCGATCTTATATTCCATTTTCTTTTTCCTCTTTCTGCAGGAAAATCACCCTGCAGCTTCCTTTCAAATTGGATTGTTACTATAATAACGCACTTTGCGAAAGATTTCAACCTGTTAAAGTGAAAAATTGTATGCTGTTAACGTTCAAACGTCCGTCATTCTGACTACATCTCTTCAGCTTCCTCTGTTTTCAGGTTTTTTTCATGCAATTTTCTATTTTTTTAACAAAGCGGTGTTGTAGAACAAAGCGGACAAGTCCCCTTCAAACTCCCTAAGGAGCATTTTTTGTTTATTAGGAAAGTCAGGACAGAATGTACTCCTTTTCTACTAACAAAAAAATAAGTGCTGCATATGCAGCACCTATCTTTCATTCATTACTGAGCAGCCTGTTCCGCTTTCTCAACTTCTGCGATTGCCTGTTTTCTCATAGGGATACGGCAGTTTTTGTTGTTTCCGAATTCTACGATCACGTCTTCTTCTGTCATATCGATCACTACACCGTAAAATCCGCTTGTTGTAACAACGCTGTCGCCTACTTCCATGCTGTTCAGCATAGTCTGAAGTCTTTTCTGCTCTTTTTTCTGAGGACGGATCATCAGGAAATACATGATACCAAAAATCACTACCATCCATATGATCATCATGCCCATACTTGCAGCTCCATTTGCTTCCATTTTGTTTCCTCCTGTTTCCTAGCTGTCGTTTCCTGCCCGCAGGCATTATAACCCATCATACACAAAAATAGAATTTTCTTCAAGTGTTTTTATTGTTTTTTCTGCGCTTATGCAATTTTTTCACAATTTATTCACCTCTCTGGAAACCATCCAGACGCATCTTCTTATATTCTGCAAAATTCCCTGCATCCAGGGCATCTCTGATCTCTTCCATCATGTGATTATAAAAATACAGGTTATGAAGCACACAAAGACGCATTCCCAGCATCTCTTTTGCTTTCAGAAGATGTCGGATATAGGCTCTGCTGTAATGACGGCAGGCCGGACACTGGCAGCCCTCTTCAATAGGTCTGGTATCCAGTTCGTATTTGGCGTTGAACATGTTCATTTTTCCATGATTGGTATATACATGTCCATGACGTCCGTTCCTGCTTGGATATACACAGTCAAAGAAGTCCACACCACGCTCTACACCCTCCAGAATATTTGCCGGAGTTCCCACACCCATCAGATAGGTAGGCTTGTCCTGCGGCAGATAAGGAACCACCGCATCCAGAATTCGATACATTTCCTCATGTGTTTCTCCTACTGCAAGTCCTCCTACTGCATAACCGTCCAGATCCATCTTTGCGATCTCCTTGGCGTGCTGGATACGGATATCTTCATAAACGGCCCCCTGGTTGATACCAAAAAGAAGCTGATTTTTATTGATGGTATCCGGCAGACTGTTCAGACGTTCCATTTCTTTTTTACACCGTGCCAGCCAGCGGGTTGTACGTTCTACAGACTTCTGTACATAATCACGATCCGCCACGCTGCTTGGGCACTCATCAAAAGCCATTGCTATAGTAGACGCAAGATTCGACTGGATCTGCATGCTTTCCTCCGGTCCCATAAAGATCTTATGTCCGTCAATATGAGACTGGAAATGAACCCCTTCCTCCTTGATCTTGCGGAGTTTTGCAAGAGAAAACACCTGAAATCCGCCGGAGTCTGTCAGTATGGGCTTATCCCACACCATAAACTTATGAAGACCGCCCAGCTGTTTCACCACCTTGTCGCCTGGGCGAACATGAAGATGGTAAGTATTGGAAAGCTCTACCTGGGTGCCGATCTCATGGAGATCCATGGTAGATACAGCTCCTTTAATGGCTCCAATCGTTCCTACATTCATAAATACAGGAGTCTGGATCGTACCGTGGACTGTGTGAAACTCTGCCCGTTTGGCACGTCCTTCTGTTTTCAGTAATTTATATTCTGCCATATTTTTCCCTTTCTGAAATTCATTTGTATTTCAGTATAACTGGAATTTTCTCAAATGTAAAGCGTCCGGAAAGGGATTTTCACTTCTTGCATCTGGCTTTTCAGCTTTTTTTCCATAAATTAAAATTTCGATTTTTTTCATCCATATTCTGGTTTTCTTCCTTATATTTCCCTTACAAATTGTGAAAGTTGTGCATTGTCATTTCAAAAACTTTGTCGTATAATGTTACGGAATCTTTATATTTTGACATACTTTTAATAAGAAAGAACACATGCAGTACAACGAAACTGATACAAGATTAGGAGGCTGATTCACACTTTATGAGTACATATACATTGGGAATTGATATCGGATCTACTACTGTAAAGATTGCGATTCTTGATGAAAACGACACCTTACTGTTCGCCGACTACGAGAGACACTT
>URWL01000198.1 GCA_900551465.1 uncultured Blautia sp.
ATTTTGTTGTGCTCTCTGAGGTGTTCCCCTCATCGACAAAATATATGATAGCATATAGAATTGTAGTTGTCAAATGTTTTTTTGAAATTTTTTAAAAAAATTTGTAAAATCTTTCAAATGAGAAAAATGTATGTTTACGGATGATAATACCGCAGCACATGTTCCGGATATTTCTGATCTCCATAGTCCCAGGGACCGGCAGTGGCATACAGAGGATTATCTTCTGAACGTGGCGTATTTCCGCTTGCCATCTGTGCAAAAGCTTCCGAAGACGCTTCCGACCAGGTGGAGATCCCGTTTTTTTCCAGATAAGCAAAATAAGGGTCTGCACCAAAATTATAGCCCTGGAGGGCAAGACGGATTTTAGCCATATCTGTGGGACTGGCAACGCCTGCTTTATCCATTGCATATTTCAGTTCCTGGATTCCACATTCAATGGAATAATCCACATCCTGGATTCCATTGGGAACCTGGGGATACTTTTTATTATAGGATCCTTCTGAGGCCTGCAGAACATCCGGTCCCTGACCAGAGCTTTCCTGCATCATAAGAGCCAGGATCAGGTCTGTATATTCGGTCATTCCGTATTGAGAAGCTGCATTTTCCACAGAGGTGCGGTAAGCTTCACAGGCAGAATTAATGGAAAGCTGTTCCGGATGCTTTTGACGGGTAAGAAAGACTGCAATAAAAATTGCGATAAGAAAAAAAGCACCTGATACAGTAAGGATAAGCTTCTGGCGCCGAACCTGCTTTTGCCGGAGACGCTTCCTGTGTATGGCCAGTTTCTCATGTCTGGAAAGACCAGCTGATTTTTGTGACAGAGTGGGAGAAACTGCTGTCTGCTCAGAAACCTGGACAGATGGTGTATTTGATTGTATTTTCGGGGTGTTTATCTTTTGTGTATTCATAAATACATTGTATAGGGAAAATATTTATTTGAAAAGAGTGGATTCCTAAAAAAGTATAAAACTTTTATAAAGGAGAAGGGCACTTTTTGAGAGGTAATGGAAATCTGAAAAAATAGTGAACTTTCTGCAGAAAATTGAAAAAGCATTTTTCATGTGTTATGATTTTAAGGAAATGTGATGATCAGCATGAAAGAGGTGATTTCAATATGAAAAAGAAAATAGGCGCAATGTTTATAGCTGCGATTTTTTTGATGAATGCGAATTTTGTGCATGCAGAGGTGGATGATTATAAAACTGTAACCGGACAGACAGGGGATAAAACAGTACAATCTTTTTCCATAGACGACGGAAGCGGAAATACAGTGCAGGTAGCAGCCTGCAGTGACCGTTTATATGTAACGGCAAAGACTGCGGCAATACGTTCTGTTCCCGGAGAAAACGGAACGGAGCTGATGCAGGTAGGTTTAGGAGAGGAAGTCACACGAAGTGCAGTCTGTGATAATAACTGGAGTAAAATCTCTTTGGAAAAAAATGGAAATAAAGTGAACGGCTATATACAGAATCAGATGCTCAGTGATGATATACAGATCCAGCCGGTTGAGGATATGGCAGAAGTAAAAACAGACAGCAGTATTCTGGACTATCCGGGGCGCAAGGACGGTGAAGTGATAGGAGAGGTGCTGGAACTGGATGAGGTGAAGCGTACGGGAACAGTGAATGATGTATGGAGCCGTATAGTCTATCAGAATGAAAGTGGAGAAGAACAGACCGGATATATTCCTACCAGTGTGCTGGATCTTCCGGAATCCATACAGACAGCAGATGCCAGTATTGATAAAGACCTGAATGCAGGTACCCTTCATAAAAGCAGCGGAGAGGGGGTTTTTGCAGAGGCGGTGGAAGCAGGCACCACTGTCAATGAAGAAAACGGTGTACTGGTGGGAACTCCTGTAGCCGCTTCTTCAGATGCAAATCTGAAGCCACTGGGAAAATTCAGGATCACACATTACTGTCCATGCAGCATCTGCTGCGGTCCCTGGGCAAACGGAATCACATCTACCGGCGTGACTGCAACTACAAACCATACGATAGCAGTGGATCCGTCCCAGATTCCTTATGGAAGTCAGGTTGTGATCAATGGACAGGTTTATGTGGCGGAAGACTGCGGAGGCGCTATTAAGACAAACTGTATTGATATCTATGTGGCAACTCATGAAGAGGGAGAGGCCAAGGGTGTTTATTATACAGATGTATACCTGATTCAATAAGAAAAGGAACCGTCAGCCTGGGACTGGCTGTATGCTTACAGCAGCTTGGGCTGGCGGTTCTTTTATTGCTGTTTATGCGTTTTTCAGAGCTTTTTCAAGATCTTCAAGAATATCGTCAATATGCTCAATTCCTACAGAAAGACGAATCATTCCCGGAGAAACTCCTGCTTCTTTGAGCTGTTCGTCGTTCATCTGGCGGTGTGTATGGCTTGCGGGATGAAGAACCATGGTTTTTGATGCTGCTACATGGGTACAGATATTTGCCATTTCCAGACTGTCCATAAAGCGTACAGCTGCCTCCCGTCCTCCTTTCAGCTCAAAAGAGATAACTCCACAGGAACCATTAGGAAGATATTTTTCGGCAAGTGCGTGATATTTATCGCCGGGAAGTCCCGGATAGATGACTTTTGAGACCTTCTCATGGGAGGAAAGAAATTCAGCTGTCTTTTGTGCATTGAAACAGTGACGTTCCATACGCAGAGGAAGGGTTTCCAGGCCGATATTCAGAAGAAAACAGTTATTAGGAGACGGGATAGAACCAAGATCTCTCATCAGCTGGGAAGTTGCTTTTGTTATATAGGCTTTTTTACCAAACTGCTTTGTGTATACAACACCATGATACGATTCATCCGGCTTGGTAAGGCCATGATACTTGTCACCGTAAGCTTCCCAGTCAAAGTTTCCGCTGTCAACGATGGCACCGCCTACCTGAAGCCCGTGACCATCCATATATTTTGTGGTGGAGTGTGTGACAATATCAGCTCCCCACTGGAAAGGATGGCAGTTAACAGGAGTGGCGAAGGTATTGTCAACAATAAGCGGCACTCCATGGTCGTGAGCGGCCTTTGCAAACTTTTCGATATCCAGAACAACCAGTGCCGGATTGGCAATGGTTTCTGCAAAAAGTACTTTGGTATTAGGACGGAAAGCTGCTGCAATTTCTTCAGAAGAAGCGTCTGTGTCTACAAAGGTACAGTCAATCCCCAGTTTTTTAAAGGTAACAGCAAGAAGATTAAATGTTCCTCCATAGATGGTGGAAGCGGCAACTACATGATCTCCCGCTTCACAGATGTTAAAAACTGCATAAAAATTGGCAGCCTGTCCGGAAGAGGTAAGAAGCGCGGCAACTCCTCCTTCAAGTTCAGCGATTTTTGCAGCAACTGCGTCGTTTGTAGGATTTTGGAGACGGGTATAGAAATATCCTTCAGTCTTCAGATCAAAAAGCTGTCCCATTTCATCGGTAGTATCATATTTAAACGTAGTACTCTGATAGATAGGCAGGGCACAGGGTTCTCCTTTGGAAGGAGTATAGCCTGCATGCAGGCATTTTGTTTCCAGTCTGTAATCACTCATGGTTCTGTCCTTTCTTTTTGCTGGATTCTGTTCAGAAGCAGTAATGCATTGCTGTGAACAGGTGAAGAATAAATATGGACATATCATAGCACAAAAAAAGTATTCTTACAATTACTCAGTATAAAAAAGAACAGAGAAATAAGTCTTTTCGTTGCAAACCAGATGGAAATAAGCTATCCTAGTTATAGAGAATGTATATGAATGACTGTGTTTAATGATCTGGAAAGGAAACAGAATGAAGAAAAAAAGAGCAGAGACAGAAAATAAATTAACACGGGTCGTAGCAATCGCTGTGGTTTCTGTAATTATGGTAATTGTAATTATAGCTGCATTTACCATTAATTTTAATAAAATATATGGACTGCTCCTGGAAAAAGATATGGAACAGGTGAGGTTTACCTCCAGTTTTGTTACGAAACTGATCAGCACAGAAATCGAAAATCTTCAGGCGGCTTTGGATTCCAGCCAGAGAGTTTTTATTCAAACAGGGAATAACCAGGAAGAAACAGCTGCAAAATATTTAGACGATATCAGCAGAAAATTTGGATTTAAAAAGGTTGGATTATCTGATCTTGCCGGAAACAGTATCGATAATACCGGAAAGAGGGAGCGGCTATATAATGACAAAATGTTCGACTCAATAAAAAATGGGAAGAAATATATTTCAAATGTACTGAATCTTTCAGATATAATGCTGATTGCAGTTCCTTTTTATAAAGATAATCAAGTAGCAGGCACGATATGGGGATATTATTCAATTTCTTCGATTTCTGACAAAATAGAATTAAATGACAAATCCCATAGATATTTTCAGATTATTGACGATACAGGTTTGTATATCAGTGACTCGGGCAATATAAATTCTTTCGCAGAGGACCGGAATATCTGGAAAGAATTAACACGTTATAAAATATCTGATGGAATCACGGTAGACCAGATAAAAAAGACTGTGGAAAAAGGTCAGGGAGGAGAGTTTCATTTTTCTTATAAAGGCAAGGGCAGATATGTGACATATGAACCTCTGGGAATAAATAACTGGTATGTATTTTCTGTACTGGTAGAG
>URWL01000199.1 GCA_900551465.1 uncultured Blautia sp.
CGGATTCCTTCAGGATGCGCCATTGCAGCTATGATTTCCAAAGCAGGAAACAGAGTGTCCGGGGAAACCATTACTAATGCAATGAAACCCATGCATGACCGGTCCAATGGTCTTGGAGGCGGCTTTGCCGGTTATGGGATTTATCCGGAATATAAAGAATTTTATGCGTTCCATATGTTTTTTGACAGCCGGGCTGCCCGAAAAGAATGTGAGGTGTTCTTAAAGGAACGGTTTGAAATCGTACAGTCGGAAATCATCCCTACCAGAAAAATACCTGAGATTACAGATGAACCCATTATCTGGAGATACTTTGTGGCTCCTTTAAAATCCCTTCTGACATCCATGCAGCTGGATGAAAAGGAATACGTGGTACGTACTGTGATGAAGATCAACACGGAAATGCCGGGTGCTTATGTTTTTTCCAGCGGAAAAAATATGGGCACCTTCAAAGCAGTCGGATATCCGGAAGACATCGGTGTTTTCTATAAATTAGACGAATACCAGGGATATTCCTGGACTGCCCACGGACGTTATCCTACCAATACCCCTGGCTGGTGGGGAGGAGCACACCCCTTTACTCTTCTGGATTCTTCAGTTGTACATAACGGAGAAATTTCTTCCTATGATGCCAACCGCCGGTTTATGGAAATGTTTGGATATAAATGTACCCTTCAGACGGATACGGAAGTCATTACCTATATTTTAGACTATCTGCTCCGCAGGCAGGGGCTTACTCTTGGAGAGGCTGCCAGCGTAATTGCCGCCCCGTTTTGGAGCACCATCGCATCAAAAACAGATCTGGCAGACCAGAAAAAGCACACTTACTTACGAACTCTGTTTCCAAGCCTTCTGATTACCGGACCTTTCTCTATTGTTTTCGGTTTTAACGGAGGTCTTATGGCGCTTAATGACCGCCTGAAGCTCCGCTCTATGGTCGTAGGAGAAAAAGAAGATATGGTTTATATCGCCAGTGAAGAAACAGCCATCCGTGCCATGGAGCCGGATGCCGGAAATATCTGGGCTCCCGCTGGCGGCGAGCCGGTTATCGTAACAGTAAAGGAAGGTGTTTTATTATGAGTATTGAATTTATCTACCCTGAATTTGAAGTGATCCGGAATAACAGCCGCTGCATTTCCTGCCGCATCTGCCAACAGCAATGTGCAAATGGCGTGCATTCCTATAATAGCAAAACTAAACAGATGGAATGTGACGAAAGCAAATGTGTAAACTGTCAGCGCTGTGTTTCCTTTTGCCCTTCCAGAGCTTTAAAAATAGTAAAAAGCGACTGTACTTTCCGTGAAAATGCCAACTGGTCAGAAACTACTATGAAAGAGATTTACAAACAGGCAAACAGCGGCGGGGTTCTGCTTTCTTCTATGGGAAACCCAAATCCTCTTCCTGTTTATTGGGACCGCATTTTAATCAATGCTTCCCAGGTAACCAATCCTCCTATCGACCCTCTTCGTGAGCCTATGGAGACCAGGGTTTATCTTGGGAAAAAACCAGATCATGTACACCGGATGGCAGACGGCACCTTAGACTGTGACCTTCCCCCTCAGCTGGAGCTCTCTATGCCTGTCATGTTCTCTGCCATGAGCTATGGCTCCATCAGTTATAATGCGCACAAATCCCTGGCGCTTGCAGCAACGGAGCTTGGAATTCTTTATAATACAGGAGAAGGGGGACTCCATGAGGATTTTTATTGTTATGGCAAAAATACTATTGTACAGGTGGCATCCGGACGCTTTGGTGTCCATGAGGAATATTTAAAAGCCGGAGCCGGCATTGAAATCAAAATGGGGCAGGGAGCTAAACCAGGAATCGGAGGACATCTTCCCGGAACAAAAATTGTAGGGGACGTATCCCGCACCAGGATGATCCCGGAAAACTCTGATGCCATCTCTCCTGCCCCTCACCATGATATATATTCCATTGAGGATCTGCGGCAGCTGGTGTATTCTCTAAAGGAAGCCACAGAATATAAAAAACCAATTATCGTAAAAGTAGCCGCTGTCCATAATATAGCAGCTATTGCCAGCGGAATCGCCAGAAGCGGTGCCGATATTATTGTTATTGACGGCTTCCGGGGAGGCACCGGTGCTGCCCCTACCAGAATACGTGACAATGTGGGAATACCTGTGGAACTTGCTTTGGCAGCAGTGGATCAGCGGCTTCGTGATGAAGGAATCCGCAACCATGTTTCTCTCGTGGTGGGAGGAAGCATACGAAGTGCTTCTGATGTGGTAAAAGCCATTGCCCTTGGTGCAGATGCCTGTTATATTGCAACAGCCGCACTGCTGGCTTTGGGATGTCATCTCTGCCGTACCTGTCAGAGCGGCAACTGTAACTGGGGTATTGCCACACAGCGTCCCGAACTTGTCAAGAGACTGAATCCGGAAACAGGAAGCCGGCGGCTTGTAAATCTGATGACTGCATGGAAACACGAGATCAAAGAACTCATGGGCGGCATGGGAATCAACTCTATTGAAGCCCTCCGGGGCAACCGGCTTATGCTCCGCGGAATCGGACTAAATGAAAAAGAACTGGAAATTCTCGGCATTTCCCATGCCGGAGAATAAAAATTATACCACTTTATTAAGGAGATGTGCTATACTATGAAAGTAATAGATGCTACTGCTCTGGATTATAAAACTTTAAACGAATTCCTGCGGCAGCCGGAACACGATTATGTAATCAATGGCTGCTGCGGGCAGCGCTTCATCGGAGCCGGAATGTCTGATCGGAATATTACCATCAATGGAATTTCCGGCAATGCCCTTGGTGCCTATTTAAACAGTGCCAGTATTACCGTAAATGCCAATGCACAGGATGCTGTAGGCGATACTATGAATGCGGGAAAAATCCTTATTCACGGCAGTATCGGTGATGCGGCAGGGTATGCCATGAGAGGCGGCAGGATATATGTCCGCGACCATGCAGGCTACCGGGCAGGAATTCATATGAAGGCATACAAAGACAAAATTCCCGTAATGATCATCGGCGGATGTGCCGGCAGTTTTCTGGGAGAATACCAGGCCGGAGGAATACTGATAGTTTTGGGTCTGAAAACGCCTCACCGTCCAATCGTCGGCAATTTTCCCTGCACTGGTATGCACGGCGGAAAGCTGTTTCTCCGAGGCGACTGCAGAAATTTGAATTTTCCTCCCCAGGTTACTGCCGACATTGCTTCTTCTGAAGATATGCAGGAAATCATGGAAAATCTGAAAGAATATTGCACTGATTTCCAGTACGATCTGGAAACCATTCTTTCCTCTCCGTTTACCCTGGTCACACCGGACAGCAAAAATCCATATAAACAGATGTATGTAGCAAATTAACGAGAAAGAGGTTGCAATATGAAATATTCCCAACAAGAAATTATACAGTATGTCCAGGAAGAAGATGTTAAGTTTATCCGTTTAGCCTTCTGTGATGTTTTCGGAAAACAGAAAAATATATCCATCATGCCTGACGAACTTCCAAGAGCTTTTGCTTACGGTATCGCTATTGATGCATCCGCCATTGATGGTTTTGGGGATGAGACTCGTTCGGACCTGTTTCTCCACCCGGAACCGGACACCCTGATGCCCCTGCCCTGGAGACCGGAAGAAGGAAGCGTAGTCCGTATGTTCTGCCATATCACTTATCCAGACGGAACCCCTTTTGAATATGATTCACGTATGATCTTAAAAAAGGCCGTTAAAGCAGCCTCTGAAGAAGGATTGCAATTTTTTTTCGGTACAGAACAGGAATTCTATCTTTTCCGCTTAGACGACCTTGGTGAACCTACCAGAATTCCGTACGACCATGCAGGATATATGGATATAGCCCCGGAAGACAAAGGAGAAAATATCCGAAGAGAAATTTGCCTGACACTGGAACAGATGGGAATCCGTCCGGAAAGCTCCCACCACGAACAAGGACCCGGACAAAATGAAATCGATTTCCGTTACTCTGACCCTTTAACGGCAGCGGACAATGCCTTAACTTTCCAAACTGTGGTAAAAGCCATTGCACTGAGAAACGGACTCTACGCCGATTTCAGTCCTAAACCGCTTCACGATCAGCCTGGAAACGGATTTCATATCAATATTTCCGTTAAGTCTGCTTATGAAGTGAATCATATGGATGCTATGATTGCCGGACTTCTGGATAAAATTTCAGAGATGACCCTTTTTTTGAATCCGCTTGAAAATTCTTATAAACGTTTTGGACAAAATAAAGCTCCTCTTTATATCTCCTGGTCAAAAGAGAATCGCTCCCAGCTTGTCCGTGTTCCCGCAGCGCTGGGCGAATATCAGCGTGTAGAGCTTCGTTCTCCAGATCCATCTACGAACACATATTTGGCATTTTCTTTGATAATTTATGCAGTTCTTGATGGAATACATAATAAGACAGAGCTTCCGGCTCCTGCCGATATTAATCTGTATCGGGCAGACAAAAATACACTGGCAAACTTTAAACAGCTTCCGGGAGATTTCAAAGCTGCCTGTTTGGCTGCTTCAAGCAGTTCTTTTATTAAGAAACATATACCAGAAAGCATCTTAAGCATTTATTGC
>URWL01000200.1 GCA_900551465.1 uncultured Blautia sp.
CTTCCATATCCGTTAATATGCTTTGGCATGATAAGGTATGTATTCTCTGTACGGGAATCTTCTACACGCTTCTGCTTTCGCATTTACTCACCACTTTCTCTTTATGCTGGATTAAGTATAACGCAAAGTAAACAGATTTTCCAGTCAGGAATATGAATAAAATCCCTTCTTGGTTTTTCTCCCTAAAATTCCTGCCTGTACCATCCTTCGCAGTAAAGGACACGGCTTATACTTATCACCCAAATCTCTGTGCATCTGTTCCATTACTGCCAATACTATATCAAGTCCTGCATAATCTGCCAGCTCAAGGGGACCCATGGGATGATTTGCTCCCAAACGCATAGCTTTGTCAATATCCTCCGGTCTATTCCCTTCCATAACAAGATACATTGCCTCGTTCCACATAGGATCCAGCAATCGGTTTACAATAAAGGCCGAGGAATCCGGAGCTTTTACAGGTTCTTTTCCCAAATCCCCTGCAAATTTCATAACTTCTGCAGTTATTTCCTCATCTGTCAAAAGCCCCGGGGTTACCTCCACAAGCTTCATGGCAGGTGCTGGTACAAAAAAATGCATTCCAAGGACTCGCCCCGGTCTCCTTGTCATACCGCCAAGCATGGAAATTGAAATCGTAGATGTATTTGACACAAGAATTGTTTTTTCTTCGCATATCTCATCTAATTTCCTGAAAATATGCTGTTTAATTTCTTCGCTTTCAGTTGCCGCCTCAATAACAATATCCGCATCTGAACCAGCCTGATAGCCTTCTGATACTTCCAGATTCTTTAAAAAATCTTCTCTTTCTTTTTCTGTTAATTTGCCTTTCTCTACTTTTCTCTGAAGAAAATAAGCTGCTTTTTCTTTACCTTTTTGCGCCAGTTCTTCCTTAACGTCTGCCAGAACAGTATAAAATCCGTGTTCTACGCACACCTGAGCAATTCCGCTGCCCATTGTTCCAGCCCCGACAACCATTACCTTTTTTATTCCCATAAAAACACCTGCCCTTAGTTTATTTTACCTGCTGCACAAATTCAACCAATACCCCTAAACCAAAACGTGGACGAAGGAAGTTTACTATAATGCCGCCTGCACCTTCTACTGCTTTTTCTTCCAGCATTTTCAGCCCCTTCTCTTCATATTCAGTTCTTACACTTTCCACATCTTCCACCTCAAATGCAATATGATGTAAACCGCCCTTTCCATCCCGGAATTCTGTCAGAACTCCCTCTGTAGGAATAATTAATTCTATCGGACTCTCATGGTCTGTATACTTTGTAAATAGACAATATGCATGGTAGGATTCCACATATTCCATATAATCTTTTTCAAGACCAAACTGCTCCAGAAACTGCTCTGCTTTTTCCATAGATGTCATAATAATTCCAACATGATGTAATCTCATAGGTCTCATTTTGTATCCTCCCTCTCTGCATTTTCATAGATCATTTTTTTCAGCCCAAAGGCTTCCGGTAAATATAATTCTACAGGCGTATATCTTAAATCATCTGCAATCATCGGAACAAATTCCATCTGCTCCAGAATATCCTTTTGCAAATCCACTCCCCTGGCAATTTCTATTAGCAACGGTCCCCTTTCCGTCAATTTAAATACAGCCCGTTCTGTAACAAAATACATATTCTGCCCCCGCTCAAACGCCAGTTTTCCATTATAAGAAATCTGCTGAACAGTCTTTACAAGCTTTTTAAATCCGCCTTCTTTCTCAATATGTATTCCATCCCTGCCATAGCTCACTTCCAGCCCTCCGCCTGTAAAGGTAGAACAAAAGATCACATTTTTTGCAGTAGAGGTAATATCTACAAACCCTCCTGCCCCCGGAGCCCGGTCTCCCATTCTCGTAGCATTGACGTTTCCATAACAATCCATTTCTCCGGCGCCCATAAAAGTATAATCAATACCTGCGCCATTATAATATTCAAACTGACGATCGTGTGGAATCAATGCCTGAGGATTACGGGAAATACCAAAATCTATGCCGCCTGCCGGAATACCTCCATAAATACCAGACTCTACAGTTATTGTGACATCTTCAGAAATTTTTTCTTCTGCCATGATCGGTCCTATCACATCATTGGGTATTCCTGTTCCAACGTTGATAATCACATCCGGTACCAGGGTCATTAAAGCTCTTCTTCCTATAATTTTTCTGATACTCATTGGAATTGGATCCAGTGCAGATTCCGGAGTAAATGCCTGTCCACTGTACGAAGGATCGTAATACCATGACGAGGTTTGTCTATGATCTTCCAGAGGATTTTCGCACACAACAACAGCATCTACCAAAACCCCCGGAACAACCACTTCTTTAGGGCTGATTGTACTGTTTTTTACGACACGCTCTACCTGACAGATGACTTTACCCCCGAATCTTTTTGTTGCCATCACTGCCGGAAGAACCTCCAGAACCATTGCTTCATGTGCTGTTGAAATATTTCCATTCTCATCACAATATGATCCGCGGATAATTAACGTATCAATCGGAACCGGTTTATATTGAAGGTATTCCTCTCCATCTACTGTCACTACACCTACAATATCTTCCTGTTCCTTAGTTCTGGCATTCATCTTGCCGCCTTCTATCCGTGGATCAATATAAGTTCCCAGTCCGATCTTACTCAGTTTTCCCGGTTCTCTCAGTGCCATACTGTGGAACATATTTGCCATTTGCCCCTGCGGCAGATTATACGCTTCGATTTTATTTCCTGATATTAATTCCATAAACGGAGGACATAAACCCCAATGACCGCCAATCACTCGTTTAATCAGTCCTTCATGAGCCAGATGGGCTTTTCCGGACTGACGATCAGATTGTCCGCAGGTATGAAAATATGTCAGTTGATTTGGGACTCCTTCTGACAAAAATTTTTTTTCAATTGCTTTTAAAATACTTTCGCTGGCAGATACAAGAGTCATGCCGATTGTACATAATGTTGTTTCATTCTCTATCATATTCGCAGCTTCATCTGCTGTAATAAATACTGGTTTTTTCACCTTGTTTCCTCCTCCGAATAATATTTATCAGTAAATAATTGTGAGAGATATGCTACTTTTACCTTTCCGCTGGCCGTATTTGGAAGTTTATCCCAAAATTCAATGTACACAGGAATTTTTGTTTTCTGAATCCGGTTTTTAAGAAATTCTCTTATTTCCATTTCTGTGATTACTTCATTTTTATTTGGTACGATCACACACCCTGGAACTTCTCCATAAAGCGCATCTTTCACAGGAAAAACCATACATTGATTTACTTTTTCATAGCAACAGATTTCCTGTTCAACAAAACGCGAGTATATTTTTTCACCTCCGCGATTTACCATTGATTTAATCCGTCCAACCACGTAAATATAACCGTCTTCGTCAAGATATCCCAGATCTCCTGATAAAAGCCACTCTCCTATAAAATTTTCATTATCTCTGTAATTCAGGTAATGTCTGATTATCATTGGACCGGAAAATGCGATCTGTCCTATCTTACCTGTTGGAAGTTTTTTCCCCCTCTCATCGAAAATACAAATTTTGCAATTTTCCATAACTTTTCCAGCTGATCCTTTTTTTTCGCTTTTCATATAATTATCTGGAAAAAGAACGCCTCCCCCCGCAGTTTCTGTCATACCATATGCCGGATGAAAGGAAACGTTTGGCGCTATTTTACAAAATTTTTCAATCAGACAGTCTTCAATATACCCTCCTCCACATGCCGCAGATTCCAGAGAACCCAAATCATATTTTGAGGACATGACATTAACCAGCATTTGATAAATAGTAGGAACAGCATGAAAATGCTTTATCCGCTCTTTTGTTATAATCTCCAAAACCTGATTTGAATGAAACCTGGGCAATATCCTCATATATCCGCCTATATATATGAAAACAGCCATAATACAGGAAAAACCTGTTACATGAAATAACGGAACAGCAAGAAGGGTACTCTGATGTTCATCTAATTTTAAAATTGATTTATAAGAATACACCGTTTCCAAAATTGCCCTATGAGTAATCTCGACCCCCTTGGGTTTCCCACTGGTTCCGGACGTATAAAGAAGCGCCATTATATCTTCTGTTCCAGCTTCAGAATAATGATCCACCCACTTTCCGGACTTCATGCTTTCCCCAAAGTAATATATTTCATAATGTTCCATATGTTCAAAAACAACGTTCACATCCAATAAAAGCTTCTTTACTGATGTCCCGCCAATCTCGTGAGAAACCTTTTCCCACAAACCTGCCTGTATGGCAAGAAATTCTGTTCTGGTATCGTTTAAAATAAAAGTAATTTCTTTTGCATGTAGTTTTGCATTAATCAAGACCAGTCTTGCTCCTATCTTGGCAGCTGCATATACAAGCGTTATATAATCAATACTGTTCAGCATGACAACTCCTATGCAGTCTCCTTTTTTCACATGCATTATATTTTTTAAATACGCAGCGAGAAAATCTGTTTTTACCAGCAGTTCACTATAAGAAAACTGTTCATGTCCATCTGATATCCCAATTTTATTTGGAAACCTGTCTGCTGTATTAACT
>URWL01000201.1 GCA_900551465.1 uncultured Blautia sp.
AAATAAGACAGTGCGGGATTTAAGGTCTGACTGCACAGAAACGGAGGCAATATGAAGGAATATTTGTCAAGTTTAGAAGAAGTTCTGAAAGAACAGAATTCCTCTCAGGAGGGACTTTCCACAGGGGAAGCCCGGGAACGTCTTTCCAGGTATGGAAAAAACGAATTGGAAAAGGGCAGGAAAACTTCATTACTTCAGCGTTTCCTGAAGGAACTGGCGGATCCGATGATCATTATTCTGATCGTGGCTGCTGCCATATCCGGAATTACTGCTTTTTATGAAGGCGAATCTTTTGCAGACGTAATTATCATCCTTTCCGTAGTAGTGATCAATGCGGTTCTTGGTGTTGTCCAGGAAAGCAAAGCGGAAGCGGCCATTGAAGCGCTGCAGGAAATCGCAGCTGCAACCAGCAAGGTTCTCCGTGACGGAAAAGTTACTGTTCTGAAAAGCGACGAGCTTGTTCCCGGAGACGTGGTTCTTCTGGAAGCAGGAGACGCAGTTCCGGCAGACGGACGTATTATAGAATCTGCCAGCCTGAAGATCGAAGAGGCTGCACTTACCGGAGAATCAGTTCCGGCAAACAAGATCGCAGGTCTCCTGAAGCTGGATTCCGGTGAGAAGGACGTTCCTCTGGGCGACCGCAAAAACATGGCTTACATGGGTTCCACCGTTGTTTATGGACGTGGAAAAATGGTTATCACAGGAACCGGAATGAAAACTGAGATGGGTAAGATCGCAGAAGCCCTTTCTATGGCACAGGATGAGGCGACACCTCTCCAGATCAAGCTGAACCAGCTGAGCAAGATCCTTACCGTTCTTGTTATCGGCATCTGTATTGTGATCTTTGCAGTAGGACTTTTCCGCGCAGGAATCAGCAGTGATACGATCCTCAGTACCTTTATGGTTGCAGTTTCCCTTGCAGTTGCAGCCATTCCGGAAGGTCTGGCAGCAGTTGTCACCATTGTTCTTTCCATCGGCGTTACAAATATGTCCAAACGAAATGCCATTATCCGTAAACTGACTGCAGTAGAAACACTTGGATGTACACAGATCATCTGCTCTGACAAAACAGGAACACTGACCCAGAATAAGATGACAGTAGTGGAGCATGTATCAGATGATGAAAAAGCTCTGGAAACAGCAATGGCTCTCTGTTCCGATGCAGAGTATGACGCAGATGCAGGAGAGGCTGTAGGCGAACCGACGGAATGTGCCCTTGTTAATGATGCCGCCAAAAACGGTATGATCAAGACACAGCTGAAAGAGGAATATGTTCGTGTAGGAGAGGCGCCTTTTGATTCTCTTCGAAAGATGATGTCCACGGTTCACGAAACAAAGGACCACCAGATCATCCAGTTTACCAAGGGCGCTCCTGACGAAGTGCTGAAATGCTGTACCCACGCTATGGTAAACGGACAAAAAGTACCTATGACAGAAGAGGTGCGGACTGCTATCCTGAAGAGCAACAAGTCTATGGCTGACAGAGCCCTTCGTGTTCTCTGCGGCGCCTGCCGTCAGTGGGACAAGATGCCGGAAAGCACAGAACCGGAATTTCTGGAGCAGGATCTTACTTATCTTGGTCTTTCCGGTATGATCGACCCGGTACGTCCGGAAGTAAAAGCAGCTATCGTAGAGTGCCGTGAGGCTGGCATCCGTCCGATCATGATCACAGGTGACCATAAGGATACGGCAGTAGCTATCGGTATGGAGCTTGGCATTCTGACGGATCCGTCCCAGGCAATCACCGGAGCACAGTTAAATGAGATCAGTGATGAAGACTTCGAAAAGAAGGTAGAAGAGATTTCCGTTTATGCCCGTGTACAGCCGGAGCACAAAGTCCGTATTGTTAATGCATGGAAGAAAAAAGGCATGATCACTGCCATGACAGGTGACGGCGTCAACGACGCTCCATCCATTAAGAGCGCTGATATCGGCGTAGGTATGGGTATTACCGGAACAGATGTTACCAAAAACGTTGCAGATATGGTTCTCGCAGATGACAACTTTGCCACCATTGTTTCCGCAGTAGAAGAAGGCCGCCGTATTTACGCAAATATCCGTAAAGCCATCCAGTTCCTTCTTGCTTCCAACCTGGCGGAGGTTCTGGCAATCTTCTTCTCTACCATGATCGGATTTACTATCCTGAAGCCAGTACACCTTCTCTGGATCAACCTGATCACAGACTGCTTCCCGGCTCTGGCCCTCGGACTTGAAAAGAGCGAATCCGATATTATGAAAAAGAAACCTCGTGATCCGAAGGAAGGAATCTTTGCCGGCGGAATGGGATTTGATGTAGCTTTCCAGGGTGTAGTAGTTACAATTCTGGTGATGATCTCTTATCTGGTAGGACACAGAATAGAATCCGGTGTATGGGAATTTGTAAACAGCGCGGACGGAACCACAATGGCATTCCTTACACTTTCTATGGTGGAAATCTGCCATTCCCTGAATATGAGAAGCCGCCGCGGCTCCATCTTCAAACTGAACAGCCATAACGTGTTCCTTTATGGTGCAATGCTGGTATCTCTGATCCTGACAACTGTTGTTATCGAGGTTCCGTTCCTTGCAAAAGCATTCCAGTTTACACCCATCGACTTTACCGAATACATGATCGCTCTTGGACTTGCAGTTCTGATCATCCCGATCATGGAAATCGTAAAAGCTATCCAGCGTAAGCTTGGAAAATAAATCACAATAATAAAAGCTACAGGGCAGCCGGAGAGATTCCGGCTGTCTTTTTTTCTTGAAAAAACAGAAAAAATATGCTATGATACCACGGTGAAACTTTAGTAAGGAAATGCAAAAAGAGGAGAAAAATTATGTGTGGTATTGTAGGATTTACAGGAGAGCATCAGGCGGCGCCTATCCTTCTGGACGGGCTTTCCAGGCTGGAGTATCGCGGTTACGATTCCGCCGGACTTGCAGTCAGAGACGGAGAAAAACAGCCGGAAGTTATCCGTGCCAAGGGACGCCTGAAGGCTCTTGCAGAAAAAACAGACAATGGAACAGCGGTTTCCGGTACCTGCGGAATCGGACATACACGCTGGGCTACCCATGGAGAGCCTTCGGAGACAAACGCTCATCCTCATATGAGTGATGATGGAAACGTGATCGCCGTTCATAATGGTATTATCGAAAACTATCAGGAATTAAAAGATAAGCTTCTTCGGAAAGGATATGTTTTTCATTCAGAGACGGATACCGAGGTTGCCGTTAAGCTTGTTGATTATTATTACAAAAAATATGAAGGAACACCGGTGGATGCCATTAACCATGCAATGGTCCGGATCCGCGGCTCCTATGCGCTGGCGATCCTCTTTCAGGAGTATCCGGAAGAAATTTATGTGGCCCGTAAAGACAGCCCTATGATTCTGGGAATTGCAGAGGGAGAATCCTATATTGCTTCAGACGTTCCGGCAATTTTGAAATATACAAGAAACGTATACTACATTGGAAATCTGGAAATGGCCCGTGTCAGAAAAGGAGAGATCACCTTTTATAATCTGGACGGCGAGGAAATCCAGAAAGAGATGAAAACGGTCGAATGGGATGCCGAGGCTGCAGAAAAAGCCGGATTTGAGCATTTTATGATGAAGGAGATCTATGAACAGCCAAAAGCAGTGGCAGATACACTGAATTCTGTGCTGAAAGATGGAAGAATCGACCTTTCTGAGGCTGGTCTCACCGAGGAGATCATCCGGGATATTTCTCAGATATATATTATTGCCTGTGGCTCTGCTTATCATGTAGGAATGACAGCCCAGTATGTACTGGAGGATCTGACAGGGATTTCTGTAAGGGTGGAACTTGCGTCGGAATTCCGGTACAGAAAGCCCATCATGGATCCCAGGGGACTTGCTGTGGTTATCAGCCAGTCCGGAGAGACAGCAGACAGCCTGGCGGCTCTTCGCGAGGCAAAGAAGCTGGGAGTACGCACTCTGGGAATTATAAATGTAGTAGGCTCTTCCATTGCCAGGGAGGCGGATCATGTATTTTATACCCTTGCAGGACCGGAAATCTCTGTAGCTACAACCAAGGCGTACAGTACACAGCTGATGGCTGTTTATGCACTGGCTCTTCAGCTTGCCATTGTCCGGGAAAAAATCACGGAAGAGCAGTATGAGAACTATATAGCAGAGCTTCAGACTATACCGGAAAAAATCCAGAAGATCCTTGAGGATAAAGAAAGACTTCAGTGGTTTGCCTCCAAACAGGCAAACGCCAGGGACGTATTCTTTATCGGCAGAGGCATCGATTATGCCATTAGCATGGAGGGAAGCCTGAAGATGAAGGAGGTAAGCTATATCCACTCAGAGGCATATGCAGCAGGAGAACTGAAGCACGGAACCATTTCCCTGATAGAAGACGGTACGCTGGTGATCGGAGTTCTTACCCAACCGGAGCTTTATGAAAAAACAGTCAGCAATATGGTGGAGTGCAAAAGTCGTGGGGCATATCTGATGGGACTTACCAGCTTCGGCAACTATAATATAGAAGAAACAGCTGATTTTACTGTCTATATTCCCAGAAC
>URWL01000202.1 GCA_900551465.1 uncultured Blautia sp.
TTATGATTAGTTCAGGACAAAATACCGGCACAAGATCAAGGGACCGGATAAAAGGAGGATTTCATTATGATGAAGAAGAAACTACTTGCCACACTGCTCACGCTTTCCATGGTAGCCACAACTCTGGCCGGAGCTACTGTTGTTTCTGCAGCAGAAGAACACGAACCGGTTGAACTTACCATCTGGGTCACCAGCCGTAATCAGGATGACTGGTATCTTTCCATGGAAGAAAAATTCCTGGAAGAGCATCCATGGATCACATTAAACAAAGTTGTCAAAGAAGGAGATCCGGGAAATGAATTTTATCAGGGCGTTGCCTCCGGAACTGCTCCTGATCTGGTAAACTGCTCCTTTACCATGATGGATTCTTATATTGCAGCCGGAATCCTGGAGCCGCTGAACGCCTATACGGACAACTGGGATGAATGGGGAAGCTTTACCAAAGAATATGTAGATATGTTTACAAAGGACGACAGTATTTATGGAATCCCGTCTACAGTTGCCCCTATGCTTTTTGGCTATAACAAAGCTCTCTTTAAAGAGGCAGGTCTGGAAGCTGCTCCAAAAACATGGGAAGAGGCACTGGATTTTGCAAAGAAGATCAACAATCCCGACAATCAGGTTGCCGGATATGCCACTTTAGCTGCTGAATGGACAGAATGGTTCTTCCAGTATTATGTATGGCAGGCAGGCGGTGATCTGACAAAAGAAAACGAAGACGGAACAGCAGAACTGACCTTTACGGATCCGGCTGTGATCGAAGCTGCCAAATATTATCAGCAGTTAAAGAGCGAAGGTGTGCTCCAGAGTGATCTGACTCTGAAATTCGGCGATCTTACCGCTGATTTCGCAATGGGCAAGATCGGTATGATGCCATTTGCATCTGACTGGGTTGCCGACGCGGTATCCAATGGTATGGATCCGGATGATCTTGGACTGTGCCTGCCGCCTGCAGGACCTTCCGGCGAGCAGACTACCGCTATTGCAGGTACTGCTTATGTGATCAATGCAAAATCAGATCAGGCCAAAAAAGATGCTGCATGGGAATACATCAGCTTCTATAACTCCAAAGATTATTTTGCATCTTACTTTGAAAACCTTGCAACCAAAGGCGCTCTGAGCCCGGTGATCATTCCTCGTGATGACATGAGTGTGACTGATTTCTATGATTTCCCGGAAGAGTACAGAGATGTTCTGGAAGCAGCAAAAACTGTTGGACGCCTGGAATTCTACGGAAAAGCAGATTTCGGTTCCTACGTTGACCGCGCAGTCCAGAAAATCCTTACTGATCCAAATGCAGATCCGGAAAAAGAATTTGCAGACGCTCAGAAGCTCTGTGAGACCGAGGCTCTGGAAAGCTTTAATGAAGCCAATAAAAAATAAATCCTACCTAATTTCTTTTATATGCCAGAGGAGTACGGTTGATCCGTACTCCTTTTGTTGTGTCTTTTTCCCAAAGATAATGTTATAATAAAAAATAATTCATGCATTATGTGCACATACATGTTACGGAGGTCACAAATGAAATTCATCCATATGATCCGCACAGCAAAACAAAAATGGAATTCTCTGGTAACAAAACAGCTCCGAAAAGTTGGAATCTTTAAACGCCTGAATATTTCCTTTCTGGTACTGCTGCTTATCTCAGCGCTGTTTCTTACCTTTTTTTCCTTTTTCCAGTATTCCAGAGAGATTAATCTGAACCTTACCCGCTATACCTCTATGCTGGTTCAGAACACCCGGCTGAAAATACAGGATACTATGGAAGAATATGAAAATATGGCGCTTAATTTTTATAATGACAGCCGGATCATCAGAGCCATCTCTGAAAATTCTGCTCTGCCGGAAACCCGAAGTCCCGGTCAGGAACAGCTGTTTCAGACAAACACCTTTCTCATCGAAAACAGGCTCTATTCCTTGCGGCAAAACAAAAAACATATTGTAAACATTCAGTTTGTTACTCCCTCCCGGCAGTACCATATGGTAGAGGATAACGGCTTTCAGAGAGGCGGCACTATCCGGGATCTGGATGCCTTTTACAAGTCCGATTTCTATCTTGTTCCACAGGATAAGCGGGGATATCCTGTCTGGATGGACGACAAAGAACAGACAGGGATTTTTTACAAAAATGAACAGGTGGTCTATGGTTTTGCAAATATCATCACCATGGAAATTGCTGTATATGAGCCAAATACCAGAGATTTTCTGGGCATACTGCTTTTTAACATTGACCGCAGTACCTTTTCCGATATCGAAACTCCTTCCGGAAACAACGACCAGGGAAATATTTTCCTGATCGGAAAAAGCGGAGTACTTACCTGGTTTGATCCCAGCATCAAATCTCCTTCTTTTCCCCGTATTCCGGAACTTTTTGAAGAAATGCTGCAAAAAAGAAAAAGTATAGAACAGATTCAGCTGGACCGCCAGAACATTCTTCTGGCTTATGAACAGATTCCTGACACAGAAATGTTTGCCTGCTACATTGCCAGCCTGGATGCACTGCTGGCACACTCCTACCATATCCGGAATCTCTGTGTCCTGGTATTAATCGGCACAGTGATCGCCTGCTTTATACTTTCCTATTATGTTACCTTCAGCATTTCAGATCCACTGAAAAAACTGAACCAGGTCATGAAAAAAACAGGAAGCGGCAAGTGGACGGCCCGATATGAGAACAGCGGACATGACGAGATCACTGCTCTGGGAGATCGTTTCAACGAAATGGCTGAAAACACCAACCAGCTGATCGATCAGGTATATCTCTCAGAAATTCACCGTCAGAAGCTGCAGCTCAGCTGGAAAAATGCCCAGTTAGACGCTATGCTTATGCAGATCAATCCACATTTCCTTTATAATACTCTGGATATCATCCGCTGGGAAGCCATGTATGAAGCAGACGGAGAAAGCCCGGTTACAGAAATGATAGAAAAATTCAGCCGCCTCTGCCGTCTGGGAATGAAGACAGGAAGCAATACCATAACACTGAAAGAAGGAATCGAACATGCTTCTATTTATCTGGATGTGATCAATTTCCGCCACAGCGAAAAAATACAGCTGTTCCTGGAAACAGAGGTAGACGATCAGTCTGTTTACATTCCGCAGTTTATTCTTCAGCCAATCATGGAAAATGCCGTCGTCCATGCTTTTGGAGATGCCAGCAGCGGATATTTTATCAGAATCCATTCTTCAGCCTGCGATAATGTCCTTCATATTCTCGTGGAGGATAACGGACGGGGAATGGAAAAAAACGAACTTCACTCTCTTCAGCTTTCTCTGAACAGAGATGAAGCTCCGGATGAAAGTATCGGACTGATAAACGTCAACCAGCGGATCCGGCTTTTTTACGGGGAATCCTATGGACTGCAAATCTCCAGTACTCCTGGAAAAGGCACCCGGATAGAAATTTTGCTTCCCCTTAGAAATCATTCTGAAAATATGACAGACATCACAGGAGGTACAGACAGCTTATGACCTATCAGGTATTAATCGTAGATGATGAAGAAATTGTATGCCGGGGACTGACCCGTTTTGTAAAATGGAGCAGCTATGGTTTTCAGGTGGCTGGAACTGCATCCTGTGGAGAGGAAGCTCTGTCTCTGCTCAAAAAGACACATATCGATGTTGTGTTTATGGATATCCGTATGCCGGGAATGACAGGACTGGAGCTCCTTAAGATTCTCAGAAAAGAATATCCTGCAGTTAAAGCTGTAATCCTGAGCGGATACTCTGATTTTTCCTATGCCCAGGAGGCTATCCGTAATGGTGCCATCGACTATTTGACCAAACCTGTTGTCCTGAAAGACATTGAAACACTTCTGGAACGTCTCCGTGGAGAGTTTGCCATCCGTCAAAAAGAATCGCAGATCCACACCAATCGCCTGGAAGCCCTGCTATTATCCTCAGCCAAAGGTTATTCTCAGATAGATTCTGACAGATATGATCTTCCGAATCTGAAACAATGGTATGGATTTTCTATGATTTTAAAAAACAAGGAATTGTGCCAACAGGATATTGATTTAAAAAAACAGCAGATGAGAAACCAGCTTACATCTCTGATTCCCTCTGCCATATTTCTGGATGATGAGATATTTTCACTTTTTGTTCTGCTTCCCTGGGACTCGGATTCTTCCTTTGATTCCCTTACCTCTCTTCTGGAACAGTTTTGTTCTGGTCTTGAAGAATGGTTTTGCGGTGCCAGCAGCCGGAAATTCGGGCTTGAAAAGATCCACGAGGGCTGGGAGGAAGCACGCAGAGCACGTCATTATCACCGTGCAGGTACCAGAGATTCTATCATCCTCTACCAGAATATTGAGCAGCTTTTTTCAGCCGGTTCTCAGTCTCTTCAGGATATCCTCCCTGAAATTTTCCGCAGACTTACGAATCCGGAGACACGTATAAATGCCATTCCCTTATTAGAGGAAACTTTGTGCTCGCTTCTGGAGCAGACCCCCTCTCTTACACAGTACCAGACCGCCTGTATCAGTTTCCTGATCGAACTGAACAGCTATCTGAAAGAT
>URWL01000203.1 GCA_900551465.1 uncultured Blautia sp.
GCACCTAATGATGTGGAAATGCTCCAGGCGGCCTATGTGGGGGCAGTTATGTGCAACGCTTATGAAGGCATGGCTGAGTATGGCAATTATGTGACAGAACGGGATAATAATCATGACGGAGTCGCAGAGATTATTGAACGTTTTCTGCTGAAAAAAGGTGATGAGTGATATTAGCGAAAATCATGTATATATAGCCATTGATCTGAAGTCCTTTTACGCGTCTGTGGAATGCCGGGAGAGAGGACTGGATCCCATGAAAACAAATCTTGTGGTGGCAGACGCCAGCCGTACGGAAAAAACCATCTGTCTGGCTGTATCTCCATCCATGAAGTCCTATGGCATCCCGGGCCGCCCTAGACTTTTTGAGGTGGTACAGAAGGTGAAGGAAGTCAATGCCAGAAGGAAAAAGCTTGCTCCGGGAGGTGAATTTGCCGGATCTTCCTATATGGCAGAGGATCTGGAACGTTATCCGGAGCTGGAGGTCAGTTATATTGCCGCTCCGCCCCGGATGGCATTTTATATGGAATACAGCACCCGGATTGTAGATATTTATCTGAAATATATTGCAATGGAGGATATCCATATCTATTCCATTGACGAGGTCTTTATTGATGCCACTCATTACCTGAAAAGCTATGGACTTACCGCCCGGGAGCTTGCCATGAAGATGATCCGTGACGTTTTGCAGACTACGGGAATCACGGCAACAGCAGGGATCGGCACAAATCTTTACCTTTGTAAGATAGCCATGGATATTGTGGCAAAGCATATCCAACCGGATGAGTATGGAGTGCGGATCGCAGAGCTTGATGAAATGTCCTACAGGAGACTTTTGTGGGATCATCAGCCCCTGACTGATTTCTGGCGTGTGGGAAAGGGCTACGAGAAAAAACTGAAAGCCAATGGTATGTTTACCATGGGAGATATTGCCAGATGCTCCCTGGGCGGTCCGGGAGATTTTTATAATGAAGATCTTCTTTATGAGCTTTTTGGCATTAATGCGGAGCTTCTGATCGACCATGCCTGGGGATGGGAGCCCTGTACGATCGCAGACATCAAGGAATATAAACCGTCCACCAACAGCATTGGATCCGGACAGGTACTGCCCTGCCCCTATACATTTGAACAGGCGCGCCTGGTGATCCGGGAAATGACGGATCTTCTTGTTCTTGATCTGGTGGATAAACGCCTGGTCACAGATCAGCTGACACTGACAGTTGGGTATGATATCGAAAATCTGACAGATGACAGCCGGAAAAACGATTATAAGGGTGAGATAAAGGTGGACCGCTATGGCAGAAAAATTCCCAGACATGCCCACGGAACGGTTAATCTGGACAGTCAGACCTCTTCCACCAAGAAGATCACCGACGCAGTGATGGGGCTTTATGACCGGATCATGGACAAAAAACTACTGATCCGACGGATGTATCTGGCGGCCAATAAAGTAGTGCCGGAAACAACAGTAAAACAGAAGGAAAGCTTTGAGCAGCTGGATCTTTTTACAGATTATGAAGCTCTGGAAAAGCAGAGACAAAAAGAAAAGGAGCTTCTGGAGAGAGAACGTAAGATGCAGCAGGCAATGCTGGATATCAAGAAAAAATTTGGAAAGAATGCCATATTAAAAGGAATGAATCTGCAGGAAGGCGCCACAGCCAAAGACCGTAATTCCAGGATTGGAGGGCATAAAGCATAAATAAGATGAAGAATTATTTTGGAGAAAGTCATAAATACGATGATATTATCCATCTGCCCCATCATGTGTCAGATAAACGGCCGCAGATGCCTGTTCTGGACCGGGCGGCTCAGTTTGCACCGTTTGCCGCGCTGACAGGCTACGGAGAGGCGGTAAAGGAGACCGCAAGGCTGACAGAACGCAGGATCCAGCCGGATGAAGAGACTTTGGATATACTGAACCGCCGGCTGGAATTTATCAAAGAGCATATCAGTGAGCAGCCGGAGGTTTCCGTCTGTTTTTTCCGTCCGGATCCCCGTAAGGAGGGAGGGGCATATGTGACAGTCAGCGGAACAGTAAAAAAACTGGATGAGTTCCGCCACAGACTGATCCTTACAGACGGAACAGAAATTCCTTTTGAAGATCTGTGGGAAATCGTATTTATGGATACCGCCCCTTGACCATAAAAGGCGGATGGCGGTACAATAGGATATAAATTATAATCCAAGGAGGAAACTGCAATGTTGGAGATTGGAACAAAGGCGCCGGATTTTATACTTCCGGATCAGAACGGTGACATGCATACACTGGAAGAATACAGAGGAAAAAAAGTTGTCTTATATTTTTATCCCAGAGACAATACACCGGGATGCAGCAAGCAGGCCTGTGGATTTGGAGAACTTTATCCTCAGTTTACAGAAAAAGGAGCGGTTGTACTGGGAGTCAGCAAGGACAGCGTAGCTTCCCATAAAAAATTCGAGGAAAAATACAATCTGCCTTTCACACTTCTTTCTGACACAGAGCTTACCTGCATCCAGGCATATGATGTGTGGAAAGAAAAGAACATGTACGGCAAAAAAACCATGGGCGTCGTACGCACCACCTACCTGATTGATGAAGAAGGTGTGATTGTCAAGGCTTTTGGAAAAGTTAAGGCTGCAGAAAATCCGGCACAGATGCTGGGAGAGCTTTCTTAAATGAAGATCATCATATCACCTGCAAAAAAAATGAATGTGGATACTGATACCTATAGGGTAGAAGGACTTCCGGTATTTCTGGAGGATACGAAAATTCTTATGAAAGAGATCCAAAAGCTTGGCTTTTCCAATGCGCAGTCATTATGGAAATGCAATGACAAGCTGGCGGAACTGAATTATTTTCGCTTTAAGGAAATGGATCTGGAGAGAAATCTTACGCCTGCAGTTCTGACTTATGAAGGTCTTCAGTACCAGCATATGGCTCCTGAGGTTTTTTCAGAGGGAGCTCTTACATATATTAAAAAAAATCTACGGATCCTCTCAGGGTTCTATGGAGTTCTGAAGCCATTTGACGGTGTGACGCCCTACCGTCTGGAAATGCAGGCGAAGCTGTCCGTACATGGAAAAAAAGATCTTTATGATTTCTGGGGAGACAGGCTGTACAGAGAGCTGACTGACGGAGATCATCTGATCCTGAATCTTGCATCCAGAGAATATGCAAAGGCGGTAGAAAAATATCTGACGCCGGAGGATCGTTTTATCACAGTGGAATTTGGAGAGCGGAAGGACGGAAAAGTAAAGCAGAAGGCAACTCTGGCAAAAATGGCAAGAGGCGAGATGGTTCGTTTTATGGCAGAAAACAACATTCAGGATCCGGAAGAGATCAAATGCTTCCAGGAACTTGGATTTGTCTATGAAAAAAGTCTGTCTGATGAAAAAAAATTTGTATTTATAACAGGATAATTCCTAAAAAAGCAAAATACCCGTTTCATTTCATCTTCTTTTGATGTAAAATAGAAGTAGTATTGAATAAACAGTTGAAGGAGAGAAATCACTATGATCAATTGGAAAAATTTTGACAGTCTTGCTTCCTATAAGGAAATTGCTGATGCAGAGCGTGTGAACCTTGCAGAAGTAATGGCAGGAGAAAACGGCGCAGAACGTGTAAAAAAATACAGCGTTCCTATGGCAGCAGGCATGGCTTATAATTATGCTGCCAAGCAGGTAGATGAAAATGTTCTGTCAGTTCTCGAGAAGCTTGCGGAGGAGGCACAGCTTACAGAGAAATATAAAGCCCTGTATAATGGTGAGGTTATCAATACAGGTGAGAAACGTCTTGTCCTTCATCAGCTTACCCGAGGACAGTTAGGCGATGCGGTTGTTGCTGACGGCGTAGATAAGCGCGCTTTTTATGTAGAACAGCAGGATAAGATCGCAGAATTTGCCAATAAGGTTCATGCGGGAGAGATCGCAAATGCCGCAGGAGAGAAATTTACAACTGTTGTTCAGATCGGTATCGGCGGAAGTGATCTTGGTCCTCGGGCAATGTATCTTGCATTGGAAAACTGGGCCAGAAAAAACAATACATTTAAAATGGAAGCGAAATTCATCAGCAACGTAGATCCGGATGATGCGGCAGCAGTGCTGAATTCTATTGACGTTGCACATTCTATTTTTGTACTTGTTTCCAAATCAGGAACTACTCTGGAGACTCTTACCAACGAGTCTTTTGTGAAAGACGCACTGAAGAATGCAGGTCTGGATGCATCTAAGCATATGATCGCAGTTACCAGTGAGACTTCTCCTCTGGCAAAGAGTGACGATTATCTGGCAGCATTCTTTATGGATGATTATATCGGAGGACGTTTTTCTTCCACATCCGCAGTTGGCGGTGCAGTATTATCTCTGGCATTTGGACCGGAAGTGTTTGCACAGTTCCTGGAAGGCGCAGCAGAGGAAGACAAGCTTGCCATGAATACAGATCTTCGTGAGAATCCGGATATGCTGGATGCCCTGATCGGTGTATACG
>URWL01000204.1 GCA_900551465.1 uncultured Blautia sp.
CATGTATATATTCCATATACTGATCTGTTATCTCTACAATCGGAATATCATAGATATCGATCTTATTTTTCTCTATCAAATGCAGAAGAAGATCCAGCGGTCCTTCAAACACGTTGATTTTAACAGATATCGCCATCTTCTGTATATTCTCCTGTTTTTCTGTTTATTCCTTCGGGAATCAGCTCCGCGATGATCAATTCTCGCGGATTATGGATCCGAAGGGGAACGGTATGTTCTCCAAGCCCTGCGCTGACCAGCATATGCTTATTTTCTTTGTGAAACTCCCCGCAGCAATATGGCGGCAGAAACAGATACTGCGGGCATGCCAGTCCATAATGCTCACTGAGTCTCAGAACGCCGCCGTGGTAATGACCTGACACAGTAAGATCCGCACCCCATTGAAAATAAGCATTTCCATATTTTGGGTTATGAGCCAGCAATACAGACACTCCATATTCGGAAGGCTTTCCGATCAGTTTCTCCAGCACTTCCTGATCCGGATAGGGAGATGCCGGCTTTCTGTAATATTCCATAGGAAGTTCCAGTCCATAAAATGCAAACTCTGTCCCTTTAATCTTCATGAAAACATATTCGTTATGAAGGAAACAGACACCGGCGTTTGTCAGTACCCGTTCATAGTTTATATATTTTTCTGTGGTCTCCGGATTTATAAGCATTTTATTTTCATGATTCCCCATAGCATAAAATACCGGAAGGCTATTGGCAAGGCGACAGAAAAAACCGGCAACTGCAGCTGCTGTAGAAGGATCCGAACTAACCACCATATCTCCTGCAACAAGGACCGCATCTGCTTCGGCCGATTCGATAGCCTGAAAAAGCTCCTGATTTTCTTTTCCATACACAAATCCATGAAGATCAGCCAGTATGGCCAGACGCACACACTGACCTCCCCTCAGCTTTTTCGTCCTGATCTGATATGTTTTTGTTCTGAATGTCTTCATACTTCTCCTCTGGCGTTTTATTTGCCAAATCCGCAATTAGGGAAGGTACAGCTCTCACAGCCAAGGCAGAGACCACCTTCTCCATATGCAGCAATCTCTTCCCGGGTTACCGGATCATCCGCCATAATTCTTGGCAGGATCAGATCAAACACTGTCCTTTTTGCATACATAACACAGCCAGGAAGTCCCAGCACAGGAATTTTTCTTTCTCCTCTTTGTATATACGCCAGAAGCAGCATCGCTCCAGGAAGCACAGGAGCTCCATAAGTTACAATATCCGCACCTGTATCCTTGATCGCACCCGGCGTACGATCATCCGGATCTACACTCATTCCTCCGCTGCAGATCACCAAATCCGCACCTTCGTCAATAAATTTCAGGATATCTGCTGTGATCTGTTCTCTTTCATCGCCTGGAAGAGACTGACCAATGACCTCGCAGGGATATTCTGAAAGCTTATCTCTCAGAACAGGAGTAAAGGTATCTTTGATCAGTCCCTTTTTTACTTCACTTCCGGTTGTAACAATACCCACTCTTTTTTTCTGAAATGGCAAAATAGCGAACAGAGGGTTCTCGCCTGCAGTCTGAACCGCTCTGTCCATCTTTTCTTTTTCGATGACCAGAGGAATGATCCTGGTACCGGCAATCTTATCTCCCTTGTGTACCGGAAAATCCCCATGGCGTGAGGCAATCATCATCTCTCCCAGGCCATTTACTGCTATAAGAGCTTCTCTGCGTATTTTTAAAAGTCCGTCACATTCAGCGATCAGCTCGATTTTTCCCTCTTTAACCTCTGTTCCATACATATGGTCTCCGGCACAGATATCATATAAAATCTCTGCCGCCTCATTTTCATGAAGGATTCCTTCCTGTTTTTCCCATACATAAAGGTGTTCCTTTCCTACAGATAAAAGCGCAGGAATATCTTCTTCTTTTACTACATGGCCTTTTTTAAAAAGCACACCTTTTTTTTCATCCTTTATAATCTGTGTGATATCATGGCAGAGGACATGACCTACTGCATCTTCCGTTCTGATTTCTCTCATTTATTTCATTCCTCTCAAAACTTTGACATTTGTTTATTTGAAGTTTATTATACCCCTCAGCATGGCTTTTTGTCAAAAAAATCGTACTCTTTTCAAACAGCTGTTTCCTGATTTGCGGAATCTAAAGACAAAAAATCTCTGCCACATTTTTCAGGCAGTCCATATAACCCGCTTTTGAAATACTTTTTCCATAAATGACAGATGCTCTCCCAATTTCTTTCTTATCCTGACTGTAGATTATTTCTCCGGCCTTCTGACCTTTTTTTACAGGTGCCTCCACCTCCTTCGGAATCTTTAGCGTTTTCCGGATATTTTCTATCCCGGCACCATCTGTGCTGAGATAACGAAACTGTTTTTCATAAACAAGTGAGACTGTTTTTTCTTTTCCTTTTTTTACTGAAATCTCCGGGAGTTTTACAGGTGTTTCATCTTTATACAGACGGCATTTTGAAAACCCCTGATCCAAAAGAACAGACGCATCCTTTATCCTGGATTTCGAATCCGGCGCCGCCATCACCACTGCGATCATAGTAATGTCATTTCTCTGTGCCACCGCCGAAAGACAGAATTTTGCCTTGCTGGTACTTCCCGTTTTTAGACCTACACATCCTTTATACGTCCGCAGAAGCCGGTTGGTATTTGACAGACCGAATTCCTTTGTGCCCTGTCTGGTCGTATGTAAAATAGTATCCATCCACACCGAAGAATAATCCAGTATCTGAGGATATCTGTTGATCAGTTCCCGGCTCATAAGAGCAATATCATAAGCAGTCGTATAATGACCGTCTGAATCCGTAAGCCCGCAGCAGTCTTCAAAATGAGTATTATTCATTCCAAGCCCTGCCGCACGCTTATTCATTTCTTTTACAAATTCCTGTTCATTTCCTGAAATATGCTCTGCCATGGCTACACTGGCGTCATTTCCTGAAGCGATCACAATACATTTGATCATAGTCTCTACCGTCTGTTCTTCTCCCTCTTCCAGAAAAACCTGAGATCCCCCCATGGATTTTGCATATGCGCTTGTAATAACTTTATCCTCCATTTTCAGACTGCCGTTTTCCAGCTGATCAAAAATAAGGAGAAGGGTCATAATTTTAGTTACACTGGCAGGGCTTCTTCTTACATCTTTTTCTTTCTGAGCAATCACTGTTCCGGTTTCCGCTTCCATCAATACATATTCCGGTGCACTGACAACAGGCTGCTCCACCGCTGCTTCTGCATATGCTGATACTGTCTGTGAAAAAACTGTGCTCAGCAAAAGAAGCACATAAAAAAAGTTCCTCCATTTATGATTCATAGATCATCCTCCCACAGGGATATTCTATTCTATTCTAAATGGAGAAACATAAAAATATGACAGTTTCTGTTTTACAGCAAGGGGGCAAAAGCCCTTAATACACTCTGAAATCCCCGGATAACAATATTCCTGTTTTTACAGAAATCAATACTGATCGGTTCACAATAGCGCATCGTTTCCAAAAAGTCATCCAGAATATCCTGGATCACCTTATTTTTGTAAATCCAGACACCATCTTCAAAATGGAGATACAGGCTTCGATAATCCAAATTTATGGTACCCACTACAGCAATCTCATCATCACAGACAAAAGACTTTGCATGGAGAAATCCAGGCTGATATTCATAAATTTTCACTCCTGCCTCTATCAGCTGTTCATAAAAAGACTGCGTAAGTAAAAATACCATTTTTTTATCCGGAACTCCGGGAGTCATGATCCGTACGTCCACCCCTCCCTTTGCAGCAAGGCAGAGAGCTGTCATCATCTCGTTGTCAATGATCAGATACGGTGTGCAGATATATACATATTTTTTTGCACGATTAATAATATTCAGATAAATATTTTCCCCTAACACTTCTCCATCCAGAGGTGTATCACTGAATGGCTGTATAAAACCACTGCCCGAAAATTCCTCAGGATGATACGTATGAGGCAAATAGCGTTCATAATCAATAGGTTCCCTGATCCCGTTTATCACATGCCACATATGAAGGAACATAATGGTCATATTCCAGACTGCCTCTCCTCTCAGCACAACTGCTGTGTCTTTCCAATGTCCAAAACGTTCTTTTTGATTAATATATTCATCTGCCAGATTGATTCCGCCTGTAAAACCAGTTTTTCCGTCGATCACACAGATTTTTCGATGGTCACGGTTATTCTGAATAATGTTCAGCACCGGACGGAAAGGATTAAACACCTTACATTTGATTCCTTTTTCCTGCAGGAATTGATCATATTTATGGGGAAGCGTCGTAAGGCATCCAAACCCATCATAAATCAGTCTGACATCCACCCCTTCTGCGGCTTTTTTTTCAAGGATATCAAGGATCGTACGCCACATTACACCATCATTTATAATAAAATATTCAATATATATATAATGCTCTGCCTGTTCCAGTTCACGGACCAGTACCGGAA
>URWL01000205.1 GCA_900551465.1 uncultured Blautia sp.
TTCTATCGTCAAAGCCATCATGGAAAGCCATCATCAGGAATACGGAGTCTGTAATTATGACAATGGCGTGGAATTCTGGTTCACGCTGGATACAAAGAGTGTAAATTAAGACGAAAATCGGCAGATGTAAAGAAATCCCTTTGCATCTGCCTTTTTTTGGAGTATAATCGACATATCTTAGGAAAAATGAGGAAGGAATATGATCGGAATTATAGATTATGACGCAGGAAATATCCGCAGTGTGGAAAAAGCTTTTGCCTGTTTAGGCGAACAGACCGTAGTTTCCCGTGATCCTTCGGTACTGATGAAAGCGGATAAAGTGGTACTTCCTGGTGTGGGAAGCTTTGGGGATGCCATGGGAAATCTTCGTAAATATGGACTTGTTCCTGTGATCCATGATATGGTAAACTCAGGAAAGCCTTTGTTAGGGATCTGTCTGGGGCTTCAGCTTCTTTTTGAAAGCAGCGAGGAAACTCCGGGAGCAGAGGGACTTGGGATTCTGAAGGGAAGGATTTTAAAGATTCCTTCGGCTCCTTCTTTAAAGATTCCGCATATGGGCTGGAATTCCCTGCATCTTCAAAACAACGGAAGGCTTTTTCGGGATATTCCGGAGGATACGTATGTATATTTTGTTCATTCGTATTATCTGCAGGCAGAGGAGCCGGAGATAGTGAAGGCGGTAACAGACTACAGTACGGAAATTCATGCTTCTGTAGAGAAGGGGAATGTATTTGCATGTCAGTTTCACCCGGAAAAAAGCAGCCGGTACGGACTGAAGATTCTGGAGAATTTTGCGAAGCTTGACAGGGAGGAGAAATAGTATGTTTACAAAAAGAATCATTCCCTGCCTGGATGTAAATAAAGGACGGGTGGTAAAAGGGGTAAACTTTGTGAACCTGAAAGATGCCGGAGATCCGGTGGAGATTGCAAGGGCCTATGATTCGGCAGGTGCGGATGAACTGGTTTTTCTGGATATTACAGCTTCCTGCGAAGAGAGGGATACGGTGGCGGATATGGTCCGTGCCGTAGCTTCCAGTGTGTTTATTCCTTTTACCGTAGGCGGCGGGATCCGTACGGTAGAGGATTTCAAAAGGCTTCTCAGGGAGGGAGCGGACAAGATATCCGTTAATTCGGCAGCAATTGACCGGCCGGAGCTGATCTCTGAGGCGGCAGAAAAATTTGGAAGCCAGTGTGTGGTGGTTGCCATTGATGCCAGAAGAAGGCCGGAAGGTGGATGGAATATTTATAAGCACGGAGGCCGTCTGGACACAGGGCTGGATGCCATAGAGTGGGCAAAAAAAGCAGAAGCCCTTGGGGCAGGAGAAATTCTTCTTACCAGTATGGACTGTGACGGCACAAAAGCCGGCTATGATATAGAACTGACCCGTGCTGTGGCCGAGGCAGTTTCCATTCCGGTGATCGCATCCGGAGGCGCCGGAACTCTGGAGCATTTTTATGAGGCGCTTTCTGAAGGAGGCGCAGATGCAGCTCTGGCTGCGTCCTTATTTCATTACAAAGAACTGGAGATCAGCCAGGTGAAGGACTATCTGGCAGAGAAGGGAATCTCCGTACGAAGATAAAGAGGTGAATTTATGGCTCCGTTGTCAGGAGAATGGCTGGAAGCTCTTAAGGATGAATTTCATCAGCCATATTATACAAAATTATATAAAACTGTTATGCAGGAATATCAGACAAGAAAGATATTTCCTCCTGCAGATGATATGTTTAATGCCTTTCATTTTACCCCGTTAAGTCAGGTGAAGGTTGTGATCCTGGGACAGGATCCCTATCATAACGATGGACAGGCACATGGATTATGTTTTTCTGTAAAAAAGGACGTGGACATTCCTCCGTCGTTAGTAAACATTTATCAGGAACTTCATGATGATCTGGGATGCAGTATCCCGGATAATGGTTATCTGGAAAAATGGGCCCGTCAGGGGGTGCTTCTTTTAAATACAGTTCTGACAGTACGGGCGCATCAGGCTAATTCTCATAGAGGAATTGGGTGGGAACAGTTTACAGATGCGGCAATCCGCATTCTCAATGAACAGGACCGCCCCATCGTCTTTCTTTTATGGGGACGCCCGGCTCAGATGAAAAAATCTATGCTGAATAATCCAAAGCATCTGATCTTGGAAGCGCCTCATCCCAGTCCGCTGTCTGCCTATCGGGGCTTTTTTGGATGCAGGCATTTCAGCCGGACAAATGAATTTTTAAAAGAAAACGGTCTGGAGCCTGTAGACTGGCAGATCGAAAATAAAGGAACGGAATAACCATGAGTAAAAATAATGACAATACACTTGTAAGGAACGCCTCCTTTTTAATGGTGGCTGCGCTGATCTCCAAGATTATTGGCATGCTGTACAAAAGTCCTCTTTCCACAACTCTTGGAAACAACAGCTATGCCATGTTCCAGTTCGCTCAGAATGTATATTTTATTCTTCTGATGATCGCTTCATTCAGTATCCCGCAGGCGGTATCAAAGATCATGGCGGAAAAGATCACTTTCCGCAGATACCGGGATGCTCAGAAAGTTTTTCATTGTGCACTTTTATATGCGGTAGTGGCAGGGGGAATCATTTCTCTTGTCTGTGTGTTTGGAGCAAAGATACTGGTGCCGGATTCGATGGAGGGAGCAAGACTTGCGCTGCAGATGCTGGCTCCTACGATTTTTCTTTCCGGCATCCTTGGCGTGTTCCGGGGATATTTTCAGGCATACCGCAATATGATGCCGACCTCTCTTTCTCAGATCATCGAGCAGATCTTTGTGGCAGTGTTTGCTCTTGTAATGTCTTCCGTGATGATCAGTCATTTCAGCGGAGAAAGTGAGGCTGTTGTCCAGAAGTGGGGGGCGGCAGGCGCTACTATGGGTACGGGAGCAGGTGTGACCGCAGCGCTTCTTTTTATGCTTCTTATCTATGGACTGAACCGCAGAAATATCAGAAAAAGGCTGAAAAGTGACAGAAGATCTGTAAATGAAAGCACTTCTTCCGTAATGAAAAGTATTATACTTATTATCATGCCTATCGTGCTCAGTGCTTTTATCTATAATGTAAATGGATATATCAACAGTTATATGTACTCCGGTATTATGGGAACAAAGGGGATGGATCCTGAGCTGATCGGAAACCTGTATGCAGAGTATGGTTATTTTATGACCATTATCAATATTCCTCTGACACTGGCAAGTACGGCTCCTACATCCATGATACCTGAGGTGTCTGCTCATTATGCAAGACGGGATATTCGGACTGCAAACCAGAAGATCGACAGGGCAACCTGGATCAGTATGATCATATCCATTCCGGCGGCTGTTGGTCTGGCAGTACTGGCAGGACCGGTGATCCGGCTGCTTTTTCCGGGGACAAACGGGGAAGGTTCCTTACTTCTGATTCTTGGAGCTGTTACGATCATTCTGAACGGAAATTCCAATATTTCCAACGGAGTCCTTCAGGGGATCGGTAAGCCGAAGATCCCCATGATCCATGCGGCAATAGCGCTGGTGGCAGATGTGATCGCCATGCTGCTTCTTTTGTACTTCACAGATCTGGGAATCTATACTATCGTGATCGCCATGATTGTTTATGCGGTTGTTATGTGTCTTCTTAATGAAGCTGCCATGCGGAAATACATGCGTCATGTAAATCCATGGAGAACTGCATATCTGAACCCGCTGCTGGCTTCCGTACCTATGGCGCTGGTGGCAGGCGGTGTTTATTATGGTCTTAGTTTTCTTCTTCCGGAGGGACGGGTCTTTCTGGCAGTGGAACTGGTGCTTGCCATTGGCCTTGGAGGTATTGTATATCTTTTGGCATATCTGTTTATCAGCAGACCGGATGAGGAAGAGCTGGCGGCTCTCCCCGGAGGAAGGATTCTTGCAAGGATCGCAGGAAGAATCCTCAGATAAGGATATGCTCCAGTTCCAGGAGATATTTTTTCCTTTCCAGACCTCCGGCATATCCGGTAAGGCTGCCATTGGAACCAAGAACTCTATGACAGGGAACAAGAATAGAAATTTTGTTATGCCCCACCGCTCCGCCTACAGCCTGAGCGGACATGTGGGGCAGTCCTTTTTGCAGGGCCAGTCTGCGGGCAATTTCGCCGTAGGCTGCAGTCTGCCCATAGGGAATGGTGCAGAGAAGCTTCCATACTTCTTTTTGGAAATCTGTTCCTGAGAAATGAAGAGGAACTGAAAAATCAGGTTCCTTTCCGGAAAAATAAATCTGGAGCCACTGCTCTGTCTGATTAAAAACAGGCAGGGCTTTTTCTTGTTAGGGCAAGGCCCTGTTTTACATTGTGAAGTTTTTCGTTGATCCGAAAAACGGAACTTTGGAAAACAAATAAACCACCTGCTGTGCGGGTGGTTGAAGTTGCTTCAGCTTACAGTAAAAAACCTCCAGTGCTATAATAATGTT
>URWL01000206.1 GCA_900551465.1 uncultured Blautia sp.
AGCATCTTCCGGAATCTCATTATTATGGCAAAGAAAAAAATGCGTAGTCATACCATATCCAGTAGCTGCAGTCCCGACCATTTTTCTCAAAACCTCTGCATAGGTACTGCCGCCATCCATTTTTTCATTACCACTTTCGTCCTGCCATGTATAAAGAGGTGTTACCGCTTTTCCCTCTTTATTTACATAAAGAACACCATGCATCTGTCCGGTAAAGCCAATACTGTCCGGTTTTCCATACTTTGCAGCAAGCTCTGAAGCACCTTCTATTGTCAAACGGTAAAGTTTCTCCGGATTCTGAACACGATTAAAAGAATGCATTCCTTCAATAAACGCCTGATGTGGTATAGTTCTGCTGCCCAGAAGCTCTCCGGACTTCCCTTCCAGAAGAATTATACTGATTGTTGTTGTTCCTATGTCAATTCCCATTGCCCGCATGATATTTTCCTCCGTTTTCTGCTGCTGCAGAAAAACAGCAGCCTTTTGATTTATACAGAATTTACCCTTATCCCTTTTACCTGATACAAGCCAGCCTTCCACGCACCAGCCTTTTGATTTTGCTGTTTAAGACAGTCAAAAATTCTTTCCGACATACCCCTAAAATCCTGATCTACTGTAAATATCTCTTTTGCAGTAACACCCGGTGCTTCATCAATGAGAGCCACCGGACGAATATTTTGCTCACCCGCTATGCGTTCAAATGGAACTGCAAGTTCTCCTACTGCATAAAGTATCCCTTCACAGTCTTTCATTGTTCTCATATATTTTTTTACTTCAGAGTCTTCCAGTCTATCCAGGTGATCGTGATATTTTCGAGGAATTCGTACTACAATTCCTCCCGGGCATAATTTCAGAAATTCTTCTTCCCGAATCTTTACGCTTTCTACAGTTTCATCATCCCAGCCTATAAAACCAATTTTATTACAGTCAGCTTTTCTGAGATTCATTATAAGCGTATCTACTGCATCTCTGTTATCCAGACATACCGCGTCTGCATAATCATTTTTCCTTGCAGAATCAAAAAGAACCATATTCATTCCCAGTCCGCGCAGTTTGCGTAATGCTTCATAGCTGATCTCCATATCTTCAAGCCATAGCACTACGTTGCGAAGATCTTTTTCATAAATTCTGAACAGACATTCCTCCAGAGACATCCCTGACGGTTTTTGTTTATAAAGCACCAAAGAGTCCATTGCTTCCGCTGTTGTTTGAAACGCATCAACAAAACGTGAAAAGAACGCATTCTGAGCCGGAGCTACAAGCGTAATGATATCCATATTTCCTGTTCTTGCACCATATTCCAGAGCCACTCTTGTCCCACTGCCCTGAATACGTTCTATAATATGATCCTCTTCAAGAAGTTTCAGCGCCTTACGAACAGTAACCCGACTTACTCCCAGATCCTCTGCAAGTTTTCGTTCCGGTGGGATGTTTTCTCCATCCTTATAAATATCCTTATAGATCATGCGGCATATTTGAGTTTTTATATTACGATAAAGGCTCTTTTCTTCCATAAATTCTCCATTAATGTCCCGAACCACTCAATGCAGTTGAATTCGGATCCAGTCTCTTAATGATATCCTCCTGTATTTCTGGAGAAAGATCAAGAAAATTCACAAATGTTCCATGAATTCTTACAATATAGACACCACTTGGTGCATATTTTTTGGGATTTTCCAGCACTTTAAGAAGCATATCCGGTGTTGTTACATTCACATACAGGTAAAATGGAGAGCCTTCTTTTTCATCATAACTATTGAAAAACAGTGGGGTAAAAACTTTTTTCTTAAATTCCAGTCCTTTTTCTTCCATTGTCATGCTTTTAAAATAACCAGGATTTATACCAAAATGAGACGCATATCCACCATTCATTGTTCTGAATGGCAGTTGTCGATTCGACAGCATTCTCATTCCCAGTCCTCCAGAAGCTTCTCCATAAAGGGGATCCACACCATAATTTAACATTTCTCTGGCTTTTCTTCCATCTGGAGTAGCGCCTACCCAGTACCCGTACATCAGATGCGTAGACGGAGTCGCGTAGTCTGGTCTGAAAGGATTGCCAAGATAATTCTTTTTGGAAGCTATCATCGCGGAAACTTTTTCTGCAATTTCTTTTGCTTCTTTGTCAACTTCCTCAATATTATTACCGAACTTATCACATTCCAGAAGATACTGATGCATTTCTTCGTCATGTTCAAAATTATCTCTTAATGCATCCAACATCCTGTCTGCATCTTCCGGCCTTTCTCTGAGCAGAGTATCAATGGCAATAAATGAATCTGCCAAAACGCTTAATCCATGAATCAGACATCCGCTTCCATTATATTTTGTTCCCTGCTGCTTTGTATCACGCATATCAATTCCTGTTTCAATTCCTCCCATCATTGAAGAAAGGAACGGAACCTGATAAAGTCCAATGGCTCTGGACGCATTATTCGCTGAGCTTACCATTTCATCAACATAATAATCCAGTTCTTTGTAAAATACCTCCCTGATATTTTTAAGAAGTTCCAGATTACTGCTATAACCGAGTTCTTCTTTCGTTTTTCCAATCTGGTCTCCTGTAATCTCAGATTTACCTCCCTGAAGCACCAATTCCAGAACTTTTGGCAGATTCAGCCAGCTGTTCGTTGTATTTCCATTGTCTTTTCCCATTATCAGTGGTTCCTGACATCCTGCAACAGAATAATCCGGAAGATCTTCTCTGTCTGTACCATGAGCCTCCAGTACTTCAAACAGGGCATCATCATTAAATAGTGACGGAGTAAGCACACCTGGTGTAAAAAAGAATCTTCCCATTTCCTCATAAAGTTTATCCGGTGTATTTTTGTGAAGTTTTACAGACAAAATCGGCTGAGGCAGATTCATATCAAAGTATGCGTCAAAAAGTGCATAGGAAGTTGGATTCGTCATATCTTTTCCATCTATATCTCTTCCCCCAATAATCAGATTCTGGGAAATTGCCCAGCTTCTGTCTGCCACATTAAAAAATACAAGCATATGTTTCAGAAGCGCTGCGGCCGTATCCCTGTCCAGATTTTCTTTCGCCCTGTATGGTTCAAATATTCTGTCAGCATTTCCAACAGAAAATGCAAATGGATTCGGAGTCTGCTCCAGACACATGGTCTGCCATATCAGAAGGAAAGACTGAATCGCTTCATAAAGATCGGATGCACCTTCTGCCGGAACTCTTTTTAGGCTTTCTGCCATACATAAAAAACGTTCTTTGGTTTTACCCTCACTGTGCTTGGCTTTTTCTGTTGCCATAGCCTCATATCGGCCGGCAAGTACAAGAAGTGCATCCATAGTAATGCTCATTGCTTCATAGTAATCTTTTTTATTCTGATCATCAGTTGCTTCCTGATGCTCTGCAATCTCCTTTTTCACATATAAAACACCTTTTTCAAGGAGATGGCGAACATCTGGAATCACATGTCCGGTCACCTGTTCTATAAAAAATACTGCTTCTTTTGTATATTTTTCTACAGGTTTATATGCCGCTGTCAGCACTTTCGCAAATTCATTCTTTGCATAATAGTCTTTTACATGATCAATTCTTTTCTTTGTAATATCACCAATTGGAGCGATATCCCCAAAAACTGCCGTAGGATCACAATAGCCGGCAAAAGAGTTCACTGTAAAAGATGGATTGATCAATGCATAGGAACGGGCAAAAGCATCATCCTGAGTTCCTGCAAATACATGGTATTCCCCCAGGGTAAGAGGAATTTCTTTCATAATTTCCACCTGAGTCTTTGCAATTCGGATACAGTCCGGTTCATTTTTATAAATCTTATCACATCTCATGGCAATTTCTCTTGCAAGAAACCATCCTTCCAGATGATCCAATGATCTTTCTTCCTGAAATCTGTTTTTGGCTAAATCTGTAATTTCCTGAGGGCTGTAAATTTCTGTAATTTTCATTTTTTTCCTCCTTAAATTAAGATGACAAATTATACAGTTATCTTTTTATTTTAAAATCAGTTATTTCATCATGTACGAATGCATGAAATCCCATGTTCCTTAAGCACGTTTTCAAAATAGTCTACTGTTCCCGGTTCAATCCGCCCTGACTTCATTCTATATTCCAGTCCGCACTGATCCCATTTTCCTTTACCAAATTCATGATAAACAAGAAATTCCACTTTTGTGGTCTCCCCTTTAATATGTTCTTCAAAAAGTCTCGCAAAACCTTCCGCATCTTTTTGGGAATCATTAAATCCGGGGATCAGGGGAACTCTGACCAAGACATTAGAATGCTGCGCAGACGCTTTTTCCAGATTCTTTATTGTCCATACATTAGGGACCCCTACCCAGTTTTTATGAATCTCATTATCATAATGTTTTACATCCATGATCCACTGATCTACACAGGGAATCAGTTCTTCCATTCTCGGATGAGTTCCATTACTTTCAAT
>URWL01000207.1 GCA_900551465.1 uncultured Blautia sp.
GAAGGCTGCAAGATCATGGTTGTTGGAACCGTTCAGGAAGAAGACTGCGACGGTCTCTGCTGGCAGTATATCATCAACGAAGATAAAGTTCGTCCGGAATTCGTAGTTTCCACAGAACCAACTGACGGCGGCATCTACAGAGGACAGCGCGGACGTATGGAAATCCGCATTGATGTCAAAGGTGTTTCCTGCCACGGTTCTGCTCCGGAACGCGGTGACAACGCAATCTATAAAATGGCTGATATCCTTCAGGATGTCCGTGCTCTTAACGAAAACGATGACGCTGATGAAACAGAGATCAAAGGTCTTGTAAAAATGCTGAATCCGAAATACAATCCGGACTGGGAAGAGGCAAAATTCCTTGGACGCGGTACGGTTACCTGCTCCCAGATCTTCTACACCTCTCCAAGCCGCTGTGCAGTTGCAGACTCCTGTGCAGTATCTCTTGACAGACGTATGACATTTGGAGAAACATGGGAAAGCTGTCTGGATGAGATCCGTGCTCTTCCAAGCGTTAAGAAATACGGCGATGACGTTGTTGTTTCCATGTATAACTATGACCGTCCATCCTACACCGGCTGCGTATATGAAATCGAGTGCTACTTCCCTACATGGGCAATCCCGAAGGATCACAAAGTAACAAAAGCTCTTGAAGATGCATACAAAAACCTGTACGGTGAAACAAGACTTGGAAATGCAGAAACAGAAGCCATGAGAAAGGCTCGCCCGCTTACAGATAAATGGACATTCTCCACAAACGGCGTTTCCATTATGGGCCGTAACGGAATCCCATGCATTGGTTTCGGACCGGGCGCCGAGGCTCAGGCTCATGCTCCAAACGAAAAAACATGGAAGATCGACCTGGTAAGATGTGCTGCTGTTTACGCTGCTCTTCCAGCTTCCTACTGCAAGTAATCTTATAAGGGAGAACATCCCCGCTTCCTCTGCACTACATGAGGACTTTTAAGAATCCGGCGATAGCGCAAAGCTTGTTAACCAAAGATAAAACACAGAGGAATGCATCCAGTATTTTGTTATCTAAACATAAAATATCAATTAAACATAAAGGAGATTTTACATGAAAACATTACAGGATTATATTGACAAATTAAACAGCCTTAACTTCAAAGAAATGTACAACAACGATTTCTTCTGGACATGGGACAAAACAGACGATGAGCTTGAGGCTGTATTTACCGTTGCTGACGCTCTTCGTTTCATGAGAGAGAACAATATTTCCACCAAAGTATTCGAAAGCGGTCTTGGAATCTCTATCTTCCGTGACAACTCTACAAGAACACGTTTCTCTTTTGCATCTGCATGTAACCTTCTTGGTCTTGAAGTTCAGGATCTGGACGAGAAAAAATCTCAGATCGCACATGGCGAAACAGTTCGTGAAACTGCAAACATGGTTTCCTTTATGGCTGATGTGATCGGTATCCGTGACGATATGTATATCGGCAAAGGACATGCTTATCAGAAAGAATTTATGGACGCTGTAACAGAAGGAAATAAAGACGGCATTCTTGAGCAGAGACCGACTCTTGTAAACCTTCAGTGTGACGTTGACCATCCGACACAGTGTATGGCTGATATGCTGCACATCATCCATGAATTCGGCGGTGTTGAAAACCTGAAGGGCAAAAAACTTGCCATGACCTGGGCATACTCTCCTTCCTATGGAAAACCACTTTCTGTTCCTCAGGGTGTGATCGGTCTTATGACACGTTTCGGTATGGACGTTGTTCTTGCTCATCCGGAAGGATATGACGTAATGCCTGAAATTGAAGAGATCGCAAAGAAAAATGCCGAAGCTACCGGCGGTTCTTTCACAAAAACAAACAGCATGGAAGAAGCATTTAAAGATGCTGATATCGTTTATCCGAAGAGCTGGGCTCCATTTGCAGCCATGGAAAAACGTACCAACCTTTACGGCGAGGGCGATTTCGACGGAATCGACAAACTGGAAAAAGAGCTTCTTGCTCAGAACGCACAGCACAAAGACTGGGCTTGCACCGAAGAGCTTATGAAAACAACAAAAGACGGAAAAGCTCTCTATCTGCACTGCCTGCCGGCTGACATCACAGGCGTAAGCTGCGAGACAGGTGAGGTTGATGCAAGTGTATTTGACCGCTACAGAATCCCGCTTTACAAAGAAGCAAGCTTTAAACCATATGTGATCGCTGCTATGATCATGCTGTCCAAATTTGAGAAACCTCAGGATATCCTCAAGAAACTGGAAGTAAAAGCAGCGCCAAGAATCCTTAAATAAATTCTTCTAAAAGAGTAACAGGGCCTGTGGAGCATTGTTCTGCAAGGCCCTTCTCTTTTCTTACCATTCAGGAGGTTTTTACATGTATAAGCGTAAACGAATCGTTATTGCACTGGGAGGAAATGCATTGGGGAATACTCTCCCGGAACAGATGGAAGCTGTAAAAACAACAGCAAAAGCACTCTGCGACCTGATCGAAGACGGACATCAGGTAGTCGTTGTCCATGGGAACGGACCTCAGGTAGGTATGATCAACAATGCTATGGCGGCACTTTCCCGGGAAGACAGCAATCAGCCCAACACACCTCTTTCCGTATGTGTGGCAATGAGCCAGGCATATATCGGGTATGATCTTCAGAATGCACTCCGCGAGGAGCTCCGCAAAAGAGGATTTGTACGTACCCCGGTGGTCACTGTAGTTACACAGGTACGAGTTGATCCAGAGGATCCCGCCTTCCAGAATCCCAGCAAGCCTATCGGTCATTTTATGACAAAAGAAGAAGCAGAACATGCAGAAAAAGCATATGGATACATCACAAAGGAAGATGCAGGCCGCGGCTACCGTCGTGTAGTAGCCTCTCCAAAGCCTGTAGAAATTGTAGAGCAGGATGCCATCAACAGCCTGGTTGACGCTAATAAGATCGTTATCTGCTGCGGAGGCGGCGGAATCCCGGTAACCCTTCAGGGAGATCACTTAAAAGGCGCTTCTGCCGTGATCGACAAAGATTTTGCCAGCTGTCTTCTTGCCAAAGAACTGGATGCAGATATGCTGATCATCCTGACTGCAGTAGAAAAGGTTGCTATTAACTTTGGTAAGGAAAATCAGGAATGGCTCAGTGAGCTTACTGTAGAAGAAGCAAAAAAATATGTAGAGGAAGGACATTTTGCTGCAGGTTCTATGCTTCCTAAGGTGCAGGCAGCCATGGACTTCGCTTCTTCCGGCAAAGGACGTACTGCTATGATCACACTTCTGGAAAAGGCCAAAGACGGAATCCAGGGAAAAACAGGAACCACGATTCATCTGTAAACAAAAAAGATCCAGCGAATTTTCATATTTTTTCGGGACAGATGTCCGAAAAAAACAGAATGATCCGCTGGATCTTATTTTGTTCTGTATGTTCTGTTCTTTTAAGAAAAATGATGCTTTTCCGCTTCCTCTTCTACCAAACGTACCGTCTCCTCAGAAGGATTGGAAATTACTGCTGCAGCAATGACCTCGCAGGGAGGATTCCCCTTTACACTCTCTACAGCTGCTGTCACGGCAGAAACATCACCACTTAAAAACACAGTGGCATGACCGCCGCACTTTGTATTCCAGGTACGAAAAGCTACGTCAGATGTCTTCAGCATCTGATCGATCACCAGGATGGCATTGCTGCTTCCCAGCACTTCTACCAGTCCGAATGCTCCATATCTCATATTGATTTCCTCACTTTATCCAGAATTATTTGTTAATAGTCATTGCAAGCGCTGTTTCCGTATCCTCTGTCGGAGAAGCAATAATGGTGTGGCTTACAACCTTACCCAGAGGCTTTGCTGTCTCAAGTGCCACCTCCATAGCTGCATTTACATCAGAAACAGAACCTCTTATCTTCACACAGGCGCCGCTTTTCAGACGGTTACGCTCCACACTCTGGATTTTTACATTTGCTGCCTTGGATGCAGCGTCAAGAGCTACAAAGCAGGCAACCAGATTATCCAGTTCAAATACACCCACTGCCATGCCGTTATAATTCTCAGCCATAATACCTCCCACTTTTCTTACCAGAAAATTTCTCTATTGTTGTATTTAATACCAGTATACCTGTTTTTCAGTAAAAATACAAGTGAAATCAACAAGAAAAAAGAAATCACATGTGGTTTTTATTTGTTTTTCTTTGTTGACTGATGTGGTTTTTTTTACAAATCCTTAATCTTTTTGAGGATTCTTGTTTTTTCATTTATATGGTATATAATAGAAAAGAGAAATTTTACCCGAGGTGAACTTATGAACGTACATCAAACTGATTTTTCCAAAGGAAATGTATATCGAAATATTTTAGAAGTTGCTGTTCCCATGACACTGGCTCAGCTTCTGAACCTCCTTTATAATATTGTAGACCGAATCTATATCGGGCGAATACC
>URWL01000208.1 GCA_900551465.1 uncultured Blautia sp.
ATCATATGACCGCTGTTGAGAACGGAATGAACAGAACCCTTATGTGCTGCTGTACAGAGCAAAAATGTGAAGGCAGGTGAGAAGAATCTCACTTATCAGGATTCCGTAAAGGTATCCTTTGATTCCTATTACAGGAATAAGAAGCAGCACAAAAGAAATTCGTATAAGAATTCCTGCCGTATTGTGAATCAGAGAACGGGTAGTACGTCCAAGTCCATGCAGAATACTGGTCAGTGCGGTATTTGCATAAAGAAAAGGGCAAATAAAAGACAGTGTGCGGATATAAAGTCCTGCGGAAGGAGTTTTAAATAGAAAAATCCCAAGAAATGGACCAAGGAGAAAGAAAAATGCCGTACAAAAAATCCCCAGAGCCATACAGCCTGTACAGGCTTTTAAAGCTGTGCTTCGGATTTTTTCTTTGCAGTCAAGAGCCTGCATTTCCGCTATGGAAGGCATCAGCATAACAGAAGCAGAATTTGTTACGGCAGATGGAAATAGAATCAGAGGAAGCGCCATTCCTGTAAAAATGCCGTATATTTTCAGAGAATCAGGACCGGACAGACCATAGGCCTGAAGCTGCTGCGGAATCAGGATCACTTCTATGCTTCCAAGGAGAGTCAGAAGTATCCGGTTCAATGTCAGGGGGAGAGAGGTGTGGAAAATTTCCCGCCCAAAAGACAAGGGAGTAAAAAAGGATATTTTCTTACCGGAAAAATGTAGTCCAATAAGAAGAAGGCCTGCTGCTGCAGAAAAAATTTCAGAAATAAGAGAGCCGCCTACAGCAATGGCTGCAGTGACAGAAATATTTTTTGAAAGAAAGATCTGAAACAGAACCCAGGAGGAGCTTACTCGGATGATCTGCTCCATAAGCTGGAGACCGGAGGGAACTCCGGTTTTTTTTTCTGCAAAATAATAGCTGTTTATACAGGAATGAAGAGCAATCAGAGGAAACTGAAAAGAAAGAATCTTAATCAGAGATTCAGTAAGGGGTTCCTTCAAAATCTGCACAGCAAAAAAAGAGGCATTGGAATATAGAATCCATGCAGCAAACAGGGAAAGTGAGAAAGACATAAATGTTCCGGTACAGAATATTTTTCGTGCATCAGACTCTTTTTTCAAGGCTAATCGGGAGGCGATGAGACGGGAAAGGGATGTCTGGATGCCGGAAACGGTAAATGCCAGTACCAGATTTTGTAAAGGCATGATCAGCTGATAAAGTCCCAGTCCCTGTGCACCGATTGTATGAGAAAGGAATATCCTATAGAAGAACCCTATGACCCGGCTGATAAGCCCGGCACACGTCAGGATAAAGGTTCCCTTTAAAAAATTTTGTTTTGACATATAAGATCCTGGATGTTTTTTGTTAGTATATGCAAAAAATAGCCTTGACAGAACGTCCGCTATCTGTTACTGTAATTACAGTAATTCCGACAAAAATACTGGGAATTAAAAAGAGGTGAACAGATGAAGCTGTCAACGAGAGCGATTTATGGGCTTCGCGCTATGATAGACCTGGGTGTGTTTAGTCAGACAGAGGCTGTTTCAATACAGAGTATTGCCGGAAGACAGAATATTTCTGTCAGCTATCTGGAACAACTGATGGGAAAACTGAAGCGGGCAGGACTTGTGGAAAGCACTCGCGGCGCCTGCGGCGGATATCGTCTGGGACGTCCGGCAGAGGATATATCGGTAGGAGATATCCTGCGCGTTCTGGAAGGCGGTCTGGATGCAGCCCAGTGTGCAGGAACCTCATCAGAAGAAACCTGTGAGACAAAAGATATCTGTGTTGCGAAGTTTGTGTGGAAACGGATCAATGACAGTATTACACAGGCTGTAGACACTTTGATGCTGGATCAGCTGATAGAAGAGAGCAGAAAAAAACAGGAAGAGAGAATGTAATACATTTTATCATAGCAGGAGGATAAGAATTATGAATAAATTGATTTATCTGGATAATGCAGCTACCACAAAAACAGCTCCTGAGGTTGTAGATGCCATGCTGCCTTATTTTACAGAATATTATGGAAATCCATCCAGTGTATATGATTTTGCAGCGGAGTCAAAAGCGGCAGTAACAAAAGCAAGACACCGTATTGCAGAAGTGCTGAACGCCAAAACAGAGGAAATTTATTTTACTGCAGGTGGATCAGAAGCCGACAACTGGGCGCTGAAAGCAGCGTTTGAGGCATATAAGGGTAAGGGTAATCACATAATTACAACGAAGATAGAACACCATGCTATTCTTCATACATGTGAATATCTGGAAAAGGTAAGAGGGGCAAAGATCACTTATCTTGATGTAGATGAAAACGGAATCGTACGTCTGGAAGATCTGGAAAAAGCGATCACACCGGAAACCATCTTGATTTCTGTGATGTTTGCAAATAACGAAATTGGTTCCATCCAGCCGATCAAAGAAATTGGAATGATTGCCAGAGAGCATGGGATACTTTTCCATACAGATGCGGTTCAGGCTTTCTGTCAGCTGCCGATAGACGTAGATGAATGCAATATTGATATGCTCAGCTCCAGTGCACATAAAATCAACGGACCGAAAGGAATCGGCTTCCTTTATATCCGTAAGGGGGTAAAAATCCGTTCTTTCGTCCATGGAGGAGCACAGGAAAGAAAACGCCGTGCAGGAACTGAAAATGTTCCGGGTATCGTCGGCTATGGGGCTGCTGCGGACCGTGCGGCAAAAACTATGGAGGAACGTGCGAAAAAAGAAATAGAACTGAGAGATTATCTGATCGGCAGGATCACATCAGAAATTCCTTATGTGAAACTGAACGGAGATCCGGTAAAACGTCTTCCAAATAACGTAAATGTGAGTTTTCGCTTTATTGAGGGAGAATCTCTGCTGCTGATGCTGGATGGATGTGGAATCTGCGGCTCCAGCGGATCAGCATGTACATCAGGTTCTCTGGATCCTTCTCATGTTCTTCTGGCAATTGGCCTGCCTCATGAGATTGCCCATGGTTCTTTAAGATTGTCACTCAGCGAGGAGACTACGAAAGAAGAACTGGATTATACAGTAGATAAGCTGAAAGAAATTGTCCAGAATCTGAGGAATATGTCTCCGCTTTATGAGGATTTTGTAAAAAAACAGAAATAACTCCCGTACCTGAATGGAAAATAAAGGATGGGAATCCACAGGAAATATGATATTTGTGCGAAAATACAGGAGGAAGTAAATTATGTACAGCGAAAAAGTAATGGATCATTTTCAGCATCCCAGAAACGTGGGAGAGATTGAAGATGCAAGCGGAGTAGGAACAGTAGGAAATGCAAAATGTGGAGATATCATGAGAATTTTTCTTGATATTGATGATGAGACACATGTGATCAAAGACTGTAAATTTAAAACTTTCGGATGTGGTGCGGCAGTGGCTACAAGCAGTATGGCAACTGAGCTTGTGATCGGAAAAACTATTGAAGAGGCTATGAAGGTTACTAATAAGGCAGTTATGGAAGCGCTTGACGGACTTCCGCCAGTGAAGGTACACTGCTCACTTCTGGCTGAAGAAGCAATCCATGCAGCTTTATGGGATTATGCCCAGAAGAATCATATTGAAATTGAGGGACTTTCCAAACCAAAGTCTGATATTCACGAAGACGAAGAAGAAATCGAAGAAGAATATTAATAATTAAAAAGGCTGCACAGGCGCTTTCCGGTATAACTGCAAGAAAATACCGGAAGCTTCTGCCGCAGCCTTATTGTGCTTATTAGAAAATGCATTGTGAGGTGGAAGCTTGACTGGACTTACAGATGAACAGGTAAAAGAGCGGATTGAAGCCGGACAGGTAAATGCTGACGAGAATCCAAATACCAGAACATATAAACAGATCATTAAAGAAAACACACTGACATTTTTTAACTTCCTGAACCTGGTGCTGCTTGTACTGGTTCTTATGGTAGGATCATTTAAAAATGCTTTTTTTGTATGTATCATAATTATCAACACACTGATCGGTATTGCGCAGGAGATCCGGGCAAAAAAAACAATTGATAAACTGGCAATTCTGACTGCAAAAAAATCTGTCGTGATCCGAGAGGGGAAAAAGTGGACGGTTCCTACGGAGGAACTTGTTATGGACGACCTGGTCTGTCTGAAGACAGGGGATCAGGTTCCGGCAGATGCAAAGATACTGGAAGGCAGTCTGGAGGTAAATGAATCTCTGCTGACAGGTGAATCAGATAACCTTCCTAAAAATAAGGGAGATGAACTGTTTTCCGGAAGCTTTGTAACGGCAGGAGAGGCCTGCTGCCAGATCATTCATGTAGGAAAGGATAATTATGCTTCCCAGATCACCAGTGAGGCAAAGGAGTTTAAACGTCATAATTCTGAACTGCGGAATTCTTTAAATGCCATACTGAAGGTGATCAGTATTATTA
>URWL01000209.1 GCA_900551465.1 uncultured Blautia sp.
GGATTCTTTTTTCACATTCCAACAATGTGCCTACTGCCGGAGGACACGCCCAGGTAGTGCCAAAGCGTTCACATTCCTCTTTACAGATAGTACGCACTCTTTCCCTTACCTGAATTTTATCTGCATCCAGGAGACGGTACTCATATATTGGAAACTGGGAGATATATTCCTCAAATTTATCAATATCTAACTGTGCACACATGGTTTTTCCTTTCATAAAAATCAATCCAAAATGATCAGAGCCATAAATACAAGATCCTCTTCTCCTGAATTTGTCATAGCATGACCCTTTCCGTCCGGAGTAAATGTCATATCTCCAGCCTGAACCATGCGGAGTTCCCCGTTATCGCTGTAAATTCCTTTTCCGGAAATAATATAATAGGTTTCGCTTTCTCCGTGATGTTCATGAAATCCAAGAGAACAGCCCGGTTCCAGAGTAACTTCTGCATAGAGACGGCATTTTCCGTTTAACTGTTCTTCATTCAGAATATGTTTGATCAGTACATGGCCCTCTCCGCCGCACATTTTTTCCACACGAGTTATTTCCATGTTTTTGTCCTCCTTTATAATCTTATCCTGTAGGAATGATACAGGTTATTTATGGTAGGGTTCATTATTCAGTATCCGGTAGCCTCTGTAGATCTGTTCCAGAAGTATCATCTGCATCAGCTGATGAGGAAACGTCATTCTGGAAAAACATAGCCTGAAATCTGCACGTTTCAGGATCTGATCACTGAGCCCAAGGGATCCGCCGATAACAAAATCTATGGTGCTTTTTCCCTGCACGCCTAATTGTCCGAGTTTTTCAGACAATTCAACAGAGTCCAGCATCTTTCCGTCCAGAGCAAGAGCGATAACATAATCCTGCTCACGGATATGCTTCATCAGGCGTTCTCCCTCTGTATTTTTTATTTGTTCATTCAGTGCATCGGATGCTTTGTCAGGAGTCTTTTCATCAGTCACCTGACAAAATGTCAGCTTACAATACCTGCTTAAACGTTTTGCATATTCCTGGATACCAGAAGTAAGATACTTTTCTTTTATTTTTCCAACAGACAAAATACGAATTTCCATTGTATTTGAAAATTTCTCCTTTTATTGGTTTAAAGACTTTCTTCAATATAATTCTGGAACTCCTCCATTGACATAAGAACCTTTCTGGGTTTCGTTCCTTCTTCCGGTCCGACAACTCCGGCATCACAAAGCTGATCCATAATTCGGGCAGCTCGGTTAAATCCTATTTTGAACATTCGCTGGAGCATGCCGATAGAAGCTTTTTCTTTATCAATAATAAATTTACCTGCTTCTTCAAAATAGACATCTTTTTCCTCATTTCCGGAACCTGATCCTGCAATGCTAACAGTATTAACCTGCTGTTCGATCTGCGAATCATATTCCACTGTGGGATTTTTGCTGGAAAGGAATTCTACAATACTGCTGACCTCTTCATCCGAGACAAATGCTCCCTGAAGACGTACAGGTTTCTGATATCCCTGAGGATAGAACAGCATATCTCCCTTTCCCAGAAGCTTTTCTGCTCCATTCATGTCCAGAATGGTTCTTGAGTCCACACCGGAGGATACAGAAAATGCAATTCTGGAAGGCATGTTTGCCTTAATAAGTCCGGTAATAACATTTACAGAAGGTCTCTGGGTTGCTATGATCAGATGGATTCCTGCCGCACGGGCAAGCTGGGCCAGTCGGCAGATAGCATCTTCTACTTCGCCTGGAGCAACCATCATAAGGTCAGCAAGCTCATCGACTATGATTACGATCTGAGGCATTTTTTCCGGAGGAGTTTCGCCTTCCGGTATTTTCATATTTTCTACTTTACGATTATACTCTTCCAGATTACGTACATTAAATTCCGCAAAGGTATTATATCGGTTCATCATCTCTGTAACCGCCCAGTTTAAAGCTCCGGCTGCCTTTTTCGGATCAGTGACTACCGGGATAAAAAGATGGGGGATCCCATTATATACACTTAATTCAACCACCTTCGGATCGATCATAATCAATTTTACATCATCTGGTGACGACTTATATAAAATACTGACGATCAGAGTATTGATGCAGACAGATTTACCGGAACCGGTGGCTCCCGCGATCAGAAGATGCGGCATCTTGGCAATATCTGTTACAACCGGTTTTCCTGCGATATCCTTACCTACAGCAAAGGACAGGGTGGATTTTGCCCCCTGAAACTCCTGGGACTGAAGAATCTCCCTTAACATAACTGCATGATTTTCTTTATTCGGTACCTCGATACCCACGGCAGCCTTTCCGGGAATTGGTGCTTCGATACGGATATCGGCTGTGGCAAGATTAAGCTTGATATCATCTGCAAGGCCTACGATACGGCTGACTTTGACGCCCATTTCCGGCTGCAGTTCATATCGTGTAACCGTGGGTCCGCAGCTTACATTTGTAACAGTTACATTTACACCAAAATTATGAAGCGTTTCCTGAAGCTTCTGTGCTGTTTTTCGAAGATGAGCATCAGAGTCTCCCTGTGATTTTCCGCTTCCGCGTTTCAAAAGCTTCAAAGGAGGATAATGATATTCTTTTTTTTCTGCAGCTGTTTTTGTAGAAATCTCATGTTGGATATTTTGTATTCCGTTTTCGATTTCTTCCTTGGAAGATTTTGGATTTTTATGAGGCTGAGATGGCTCAGGCGCAGCCGCTGTCTCCTGGGAAACGGAGTCTGAACTGTCAAAATCAAGAGATTCTGCAGGAGAAAAATCCTCAAAAAGATCCGGTACAGCTGCTTCTTCTGCAACAGGCTCTGATCTGTGAATCTGAAATTCCAGCTGATCTATTCCTGTTTCCTCTGCGCATGTTTCCACAGTGTTATCAGAGGAAGGAGCTGCCGGCTTTAGATCAAACTCTGCAGATGACGGTTTGGAAGGCTCCAGTTTTGTGCCTTCCAGAAATCCGTGACTTTCTCCTGATAACTGGTGCTGAGCAGATTGTCTGGAAGCAGCTATTTCGTTTTCTTCTTCCAATGCCTGGGCAGCCTTTTTTTCGGCTTCCAGAGTTTCCTCTAAACGGCGGATCCTTTCTGCCTGACGAAGTTCCTTTTTCTGACGACGCTCTTGCTCCCGGATCTCTTTTTTCAGGTCGCGCTCCGGCTGACCTTCCATATAAAGGTCATGACCGCCTTTTACAAGCCCGAGAATGCCATCCCAGATTTTAAAAATAAAATCAAAAAAGGACTTCTGTGTAATAATGATCAAAGAGATCAGCATGACTGCTATAATGATAATGTATCCGCCAGCCACTCCGAAGGCCTGGGTCGTTGACATGCAGATCGCGCCTCCTATGACGCCTCCTCCAGTATGATATTCTGCACAGAGATGATAATAGTCAGAAATCGTAGTACTCTGAATATAGCCTTCTGTTAAAAGTTGAACAAATCCGCACACAAAAATAAAAAACACAAAAGCTGCCAGAAGTTTTTTGTAAGCAAGCCTGTTACGTCTGTTTGACATAAAAAAAGCCGCTCCTACAAAAAGGAATACAGGAAAAACATAGGCCGGAAGTCCCATGATCCCAAAGCAGACTGTACTGATCTGCTCTCCTACTGTTCCTCCAAATCCAAGGTTACTGAGTACCAGGATCATGGATGCAGCCAAAATGATCAGTAAAATGATCTCTGTCTGGAATCCACTGGCAGCTCCCTGCTTTTTGGAAGTGCTTTTTTTTCTGGCTGTATTTTTTCTAGTTGTTTTTGTGGTTCCTTTTTTTGCTGTCTGATTTTTTGCTGCTGCCATGCTCAGGCATCCCTCCTACTAACTGATGATTTATAACATATAATTTCCTACCAGAACTGCGATTCCAATGATAAAACAGTAATATGCAAAATAGCGGAACTGTATCCGATTTACCAGTTTAAGTAAGGTTCTGCAGGTAAAATATCCTACAACAGCAGAAACAATCATTCCCAGTACATAGGTAAATCCCAAGCCTATTGTCATATCATTGGAAGCAAACTGTCCTAATTCCATGCAAAGTGCGCCAATAATGGCAGGTATTGAAATAATATAGGAATATTTTACTGCAAAGCTGCGGGTAAATCCGCTCATTAATCCTGCACTTATGGTAAGTCCGCTTCTGGAAAGTCCTGGAAATACAGAAATCCCCTGACAGATTCCAATCCACAAAGCATTGCCGAATCCGGCATCCCGGGCAGCTTTGTGCCCTCCAAGACGACTGAAATCAACTACTAGAAGGAGAATCCCGGTAATCAGAATCCCCGCTCCGGGAATCAGTTTGGAATGAGAGGCAAGGGCAGCCAGCCTGCGTGCTGTATAACCCAGAAGTGCTGTAGGGATCATAGATACCCAGACTAAAAGTGCAAATTTTTTATAAGTGCTGCTGATGATTTTGGC
>URWL01000210.1 GCA_900551465.1 uncultured Blautia sp.
TACACTTTAATGTCAGAGCTTACCGGAAGCCAGAAGGTAAAAGTTCTTCTTGCACAGGCTCTTTTTGGAAATCCTGATATCCTTCTCCTTGACGAGCCTACCAACCATCTGGATCTCCCGGCTATCGAATGGCTGGAAGAATTCCTGATTAATTTTGAAAATACTATCATTGTAGTATCCCATGACCGATATTTCCTTAACAAAGTCTGCACCCATACTGCCGACATTGACTATGGAAAGATCCAGCTTTATGCCGGAAACTATGATTTCTGGTTTGAATCCAGTCAGCTTCTGATCAAACAGATGAAAGAAGCAAACAAGAAAAAGGAAGAAAAGATCAAAGAGCTTCAGGAATTCATCTCCCGTTTCAGTGCCAACGCCTCCAAATCCAAACAGGCAACATCCCGTAAACGTGCACTTGAAAAAATTCAGTTGGATGAAATGCGTCCTTCCAGCCGTAAATATCCATATATCGACTTCCGTCCCAACCGTGAGATCGGAAACGAAGTACTTATGGTAGAAAATCTTTCCAAAACCATTGACGGCGTAAAAGTCCTGGACAATATCTCCTTTACCCTTGGACATGATGATAAAGTTGCCTTTGTAGGAGCAAACGAACAGGCTATCACCACCTTCTTCAAAATCCTTATGGGCGAAATGGAGCCGGACGAAGGAAATTATAAATGGGGTGTGACAACTTCTCAGGCATATTTTCCAAAGGACAATACAGCCGAGTTTGACAATGATTTAACGATTACAGACTGGCTGACACAATATTCCGAGATCAAAGATGCTACTTATGTCCGCGGTTTCCTTGGACGTATGCTCTTCCCCGGAGAAGACGGTGTAAAACGTGTCAGAGTTCTTTCAGGTGGAGAAAAAGTCCGTTGTCTCCTCTCCAAGATGATGATCTCCGGCGCCAACATTCTTCTCCTTGACGAACCTACCAACCATCTTGACATGGAATCAATCACAGCCTTAAACAACGGTTTGATCAAATTCCCGGGAGTTATTCTTTTTACTTCCCACGATCACCAGTTTGTACAGACCACAGCTAACCGTATCATGGAAATTCTTCCTGACGGCAAGCTGATCGATAAGATCACTACCTATGACGAATATCTGGCAAGTGATGAAATGGCCAAGAAACGTCACGTCTATACTATGAATGAAGATGACGCAAACGACAACTGATATTCAGGGCAGACGAACTGATCTCTACTGAATTCCAAAAAAACAGCAGCCACCACTTATACTGTGATGTCTGCTGTTTTTCCGTTTGTAACTTCAAGTAATTTTTCCATAGGCACTTTCAGAGTCAGACCAATTCTTCCTCCGCTGACATATATTTCCTGAAACTGCTCTGCCGAAGAATCAAAGATCACCGGATACTGTTTTTTCATTCCCAAAGGACTGCAGCCCCCTCTTACGTATCCCGTAATCTTCAGGATATCTTTTACATGGATCATATCTACCGCTTTCTCTCCTACAGCTCTTGCAGCAGCTTTTCTGTCCACTTCTTTTTCAATAGGTACCACAAACACATAATAGGCACCGCTTTTTCCCTCCATTACAAGGGTCTTAAAAGACTGTTCATAAGGTGCACCAATAAGATCTGCACTGTGACATCCATCAATAAACTCGTCACACTCATAAGGAAAAGCCTCATAGGACACCTTCTTTCGATCCAGCATCCTCATAGCATTTGTTTTAGCCTCTTTTGCCATTGCGTCCTTCTTTCCGGGATTTTTTCTCTCCATACTTTTTCCATGGGAGAATACTTTCCCTGTCTTCTTCTTCCATCATTTCTCTTAAAATCTCTTCATCCAGTTCATCTTCGTCAATCAGATCCAGTTCGTCATATAAATCTGCATCATCATAAAACTCCTCATTGTCGCTAAAATCTTCATCATACAGATCTGCATAAAAAGAGTTTTTCTGATGACTGACGGAAGAATGATCGTACCGGCTTCCTCTCCGTTCTTCCCTTCCTGAAAAATCCGGATTTTCCACCCTGACGGTATATGTTTTTTTCTTAGAAGAATTTTTTGGATAGGGTCTTCTTCCGTAAGAGTCATCATATGCATAAGAATCCAACGGAAGATCAAATTCTGGTTCTGATTTTTTACGCGGCCGATAAACAATCGTTTTATCTGAGTCAAGCCCGTAATATTCTCCGCGTTTCGTTCGCTCCTCACCAACCTGAATATCCACAGGTCTTTCTCTTCGGGAAGAATTTCCTCTAGGACGAGATTCCGTTTTTCTCAAAGGCTCTCTGTAAACATAGTCGTCTTCCTGTTCTTTTTCCACGGACTTCTTCACCTTTTTCTTTACAGGCTTCGCATATTCTTCCTCTTCTTCATACTCATCTATGTATTTCTTCTTATTCGTAGCAAACTGGATCAGCATTCCCAATGCCGCAAATGCTGCACTAAGACCAACCCCATAAGGAAATTCCGCAAGTCCCCCCAGCTTTGCCAGAGCCATTCCTGCCATAGCTCCTCCCAGAAGACTCGTTCCGGTAATGATCACTTCCCTTGCCCACTTTATTGCAAGACTTCCAATCCCTACTCCTGCAAGCAGACACACAAAAAACATCAGCGAAGTAGTTGGATGCAGCACATAAACAGCAATGCCAAGTCCAAGGCCTGCACCCATTACAAAAATGCCGGCTTTATAACTTATAAATACAATGATCGCCAGAACCGCTCCTACTCCTGCCGCCACTGCCAGCTGCATGGCCGTGTCCCATATTCCCATTAAAAACGAAGCACCATATCCCAGGCCTGCTCCTATCACAAATCCAAACAGCATCATCCAAAACCGCAGCAGACGGTACCCCAAAATACAGTTTATCACACCAAATACCAGCAAAACTCCAAATATAATCATCTGAATATCTGTTAAAGCAGATGATGTTCGAAGTCTTTCTATAATATCCATACCTCGAAGCAAGATATCCAGAATAGCATTCATACTCTTTTCCTCCATCACACAAAATCAAAACATAAAATACATGGTCTTCATATTTTCAAGAAGGCCATAATGATATTCCACTGAATTCATCCCGTACATTTGAAGATAATATTCAGCTATATGATTAATATAACTTTCCTGGATCCATTCCCTGTAAGCTTCATTATACGCATCCTGACTGCTGAATTTAAACCGAACCACTGCCGCACCATTATCCAGACGCATCTGACAATATTCATATAGATCCTGTCTGTCATACTTCTCAAAGCATCCCTGATTTAAAACATAAAAATTTTATCAGTTGCTGTGCACTCCGGCACAGGAAATTCCGATGATGCAGTATATATGCGCTCATATTCTTCTGGAAAAGGACATAAATAATCATACATGGTGGTCTTATGTTCCAGCAGTTCCACCGCGTCTCCCTCCAAAAACTCCGGCTGATCTCCGTTAGTGGCATCTACGTAATAATATTTTCCATCAAGACGCACAATATTCCACGCATGCCCCTCTGTACTTCCGGCCGTATCTCCCTCCACATAGATACAAGGAATGCCAAGTCTTTCCAAAATATACTGAACGGCCCTTGCATATCCGGCACAGACCGCCTGTTTTTTCCAGAACACTCCTGCAATATTCTGATCATCCTCTGTAGAGACATAATCTACAGTATCGATCAGATACGTATATACTTCTTTGATTTTCTCATAATCATCTGTCATATCTGCAGTTTGTACACAGATTTCCTGAAACGCAGTCTCCATTGAATGCTGGATTTCCTGCATCTCCTGTTCAGTATATGTATAACCTGGTGAAAAACTGCAGTAATTTTTTCCCGGATATGAAGTCCGATAAACAGGCTGACGATTATGAATCCAAAACAGTTCCGGGTGATCTTTCAGTATTCCATGGTAGACTTTATCAACCAGAGCTTCATCTGCTGTGGTCAGATAAAATTCTTCTTTCCGCTGCCGAATCCCCTGAAGCATTTCTCTGTACACTCTTTTCTCTTCGTCTGACAAAAGAGAAAAATAGTATTCCTGATGTCCCTCATCCGTCTGTGCAATGTTCTGTTTTCTAAGCTTCTGCACTTCTTCCGGTTCCGGATTTAACAATGTTTCTGCAAAATTCAGTACCGAATTCTCATCTTCTCCAATCCATTTATCCCTATATATACAATAAGATGCAAAGCATAAAACTGCCAGGAGCAAAACAAGAATCAAGAATCCTTTGCCCGGAAATCGCTTTCTCTTCATCTGATTCTCCTTTTTGAAAAATCATGCCCATGCGGCCGTATTCCAATCCGCATGGGCATATTTTTTATCTCTATAGATATCTGCGATCAGTCACTGAACACAATCTCAATATCATCTGTTTCCGGTTTTCCCGGAAGAATTTCCGAAGTTCCATAGA